>CAIVEA010000191.1 GCA_903904765.1 uncultured Chloroflexota bacterium | reverse complement strand
CACTGACCGCGCACGCTGACCGGAACCAGCACGACCGAGCGTGTATCCAGCCGCCCGAAGAACGCCCGCAGCGAGTCATCTAACCGCCGTTCGCGGCTGACATCAGTAATCATTTGCACGCGGCTGGGTTCGAGCGAATTCAAGAACAGCGAGTCGGCTATCACGAAACGCAGGCCATCCATGCGCCCGACATTCGCCGGACGCGGACGGAATGACCAGTCGGCACGCAGTTCCAGTGCTTTCGGGGCGCTGCCCGGCGCATATTCATCGAACAGCCAGATTTGCCCGCCGCTGGCATCCGGCGCGATGGTGACGACCACCGCTTGAATGATGTCGCGCAGGTGATCGGCCTCGTTGAGGTGGCGGCTGAGGTTGTACAACGTAGACGTGACGGCCAGACCGGTTTGCGTCTCTTGAAACAGACGCGCCCCTTCCATCGCCAGCGCCACACGGTCTGCGATGGCCTTCAGCGTGGCATGGTCGCCTTCGGTGAAGGGCAACCCTTCCGGCGCGGCGGCGGCAATCGTCCCCACTACCTCACCACGAATGATGATCGGGGCGCTGAGGGCGGCAATATCGCCCCCCGCCATTGATGGTTCCTGCGAAGGCTGCACATCCACCAGATCATACTGGTATGCGCCCGTCAGCCGGTGACGGCGTTCGGCCTCATCCCATGTGCCACGCACCGCTTGGCGGTTGCTGCTTTCGGTCTGCTGAGCGCGTTGTTCGGCCTGCACCAGTTGGCGTGTTTTGAGGAGCGCCACCGCCAGTTGGTCAGCAATCATCTGGAACAGGTGCGCCTCATCTTCATGAATGCTGCGCGGGCGGCTACTATGCAAATCCAGCACGCCCAGAAGTTGCCCATCCACCCGCAGCGGCAGCGCCAGTTCCGCACGGGTATCTGGAAGGCGCGAGTGCGACACATACGGAATATCGTCTGGGTTGGTTACATCCGGTAGGAAGGCCATCTCGCCCGTGCGCGTGACATGCCCGATCACCGTTGGCGACCCGACCAGTACGCGGTAGCCCTGTTCCAGCAGCGCCCGTCCGATTTCGCCACGCCCATACAC
This sequence comes from uncultured Chloroflexota bacterium, assembly GCA_903904765.1. The sequence goes on along the minus strand of CAIVEA010000191.1, from coordinate 11,635 downwards.
CAGCACCGCATTCAAGCCCACATCATCAAGGACGAAGGCTTGCGCGTAGTAGAGATGAAATTCTTCAGCGATGAAATCCACTGTGCGGCGCAACAACCCCACCGTATCTTCGCTGGCGGAAACGTTGCGGCTGACTTTGAGCGCCGATTCCAGTACGCGGCTGCGGCGCTGCGTTTGCTCATCCAGATCGAGCGACATTTCGTGCAACCGTAACGAAATGCGCTTGAAAGCATCCATCAGCATCGTCAGTTCATCAGCATCGCTGGACGGCGGCGTGATGGTATCTTCTACCGTACCTTCCGCCAGCCGGTAGGCCATGTTACGCGCTTTGGTCAGCGGTGCGAGACGGTTGCGGAGCGCGTTGTAGATGACCCAGATCGTCAGTGCACAACTACCCACGCTGACCAGCAGCAGCAGCAGCAGCAGCGACCAGAAGCCAACCACGCTCAGGGCATTGTGTTCCACCAGCGCCAGTTCCCACGGCATATCCGGCACGTTCTCGGCGCTCATGCTCTGCGCCGAAACCGCATCCGCGCCGAGGAAACTCAGTTGCACATCACCCTCTGTCGCATTCAGCAGCGCCGCCAGTTCCGGTTCTATATCTGCCAGCGGTTGATAGGTGTTCTGCGCTACCGCGTTCGTGTCGGCTTGCAACGAGTTGCTGTCCGCCAGATAGCGCCCCTGATTGTTCAGTAACACCCAGCGCAACTGCTCCTGACCGGGCAGGATGCGTAGACGATCAAGCAGCGGACGCGCCGACACAGTGACTTCCACCATGCCCACAGTCTGCCCGCCCATTGCCAAATCCTTCACGGGCGCATAGGCCACCATCACGATGCGCGGTTGTCCGGCGCTATCCGTGCGGAGCGTGATCGGGCTGAATGTGACCTGCGAACTGTTCAAACTGCTCTGGAACACGCGGTCATTTTTGAGTTCGGATGGACTCAGGCGCAAATTGGTGGTCAACACGCCGTTGATGTTGCTCGCCGCCGTCCACACCGTCCCGGTGATGGTGACGAAGCGCACCTGATCGTACTGTCCGCTGCGCTCGTTCAGCAACCGCAGAAAATCGCGCTGGAGGCTGAACTGGTTGAGCGAGGCGCTGCCGGGGTTGTCGTCCACTTCGGCACGGGCTTCTTCCGCAAAGGCCAGCGCCGGAGCGCGTCCCGCGATACCAGCCGCATCCGCCGATATTTGTTCCAGCAGCGTTTCAATCTCGCGGGTGCGTTCGTCCAGCAATCGCCCGTGCTGTTGCTGAATTTGCGCGGTGGCGCTGCTATGCAGCAGCAGGCCGCCGACCAGCGCGAATAACCCAAAGGCCAGCACCAGAATCGGGGCGATCCGGCGCATAATCTGTTGATGTAGCGGAAGACTGCGTTGGATGCGGGGTGTTTTGAGCACCATTCCCTGACCTCTCGCTCAGTCCTGTTTCCCGTTGGTTGTGCCGCCTGCGTGCAACCGGATGGTAACTTGCGGCGCACGCAGCACCTGACCGACTTCGCGTACTGCTGTCTGCAAAATGTCGTTGATCTCGGTTTGTGGCGTGAGCTTGGCAGCGATGGCATTCACCACGCGCTCGCGTTCCGCCGCCCGTTGACTCTCTTGGAACAGGCGGGCATTATCCAAACTGACGGCTAAACGGTTCGCCAGTTCTTGCGCCAGTGCCAGCTTGTTATCGTCCAGTTCGGCGCTGGGCAGTTGCCACTCCACTGCACCCAACGTTTGCCCGCGCAGTTGAATCGGCACGGCAATCGGGGTCGTTCCCTGCCGCGTGACTTCGCCCATCACGGGCTTACCCTGTGCGATGGCTCGCCGCCGCAGTTCGGATAAGTCTTCGCCCGTTGCCACGCCGGACTCGCTGGCAAGCTGCCGTTGCCGCTGTCCGTAGATGTATTCCTGCCATGCACGGGTGGTGGCTTGCCGGTTGGCGCGGTCTACTTCTTCGAGGCGGCGCAGCGATTCTTGATACAGGCGGGCATTTTCCAGCGCCACCGCTACCTGATCGGCCATGATCTGCAATACGGTGATTTCGCCTTCACCGAAGCTGTCACTTTGCTTGCTCTGCACATCCAGCGCCCCGATGATACGGTTGCCCACCCGCAGCGGAATCGCCAATTCTGCGCGGGTTTCCGGCAAGAACTCGTTGCGTTTGTGAACGGTACTGGTGGCGGTGTCACGGGCGACGATGGTCTGCTGCTGCTCGATCACCTGCCCGATCACGCTCACGCTGCCCACTTCAAGGCGGTGTCCCCGCGCCAGCAGCAGCTTGCCCGGTGCGCCTGTACTAGCGCGGAGAACGGCATAGCGGCGGTCGGCATCCAGCAGGAAGATTTGTGCGTGATAGATGGTTGGGAACTTCTCGATGATGAGCTGCACCACCTGATTCATCAGGGTTTGCAGGTCTCGTTCAGTCACGGTATAGCGGCTGATTTCTTGTGTGGCGCTAATGTCACGCGAACGATCCGCCACACGCGCTTTCAGGTCGTCCAGCAGCGTTCGCACCTGCACACGCATATCCACAAATGACTCGCTTACCACGCCGATTTCGTCCCCGCGCCCCGTCCCGGAGAGTGGCGCGTTGAAATCGCCAGCGGCCATCGCCTGAATCGCCCGCCGCAAACTGTTCAGCGGCGGCGTAATGGTCTGCTGGAACAGCAGCACCAGCGCCCCCAGCAGTGCCAGCAGGCCAACCACCAGCGGGAACATCCGCGCCCCGCCGAAATAGGCGTTGGTTTGCAGTGTGGCGGTGTTGGCGCTGACTTCGGTCACGAGTGCAAACAGCGACAGATCGGGATTGGCGGGGTTGGGAATGGTGCTGAAATAGCCCACCATCATTTGTCCTGTGCCTTCGCCCACGCGGTAGGTGTCGAGGCCGGATTTGCCCTGTAGTGCCTGTTGCAAACCGAGCGAGTTAGGCTGTGAAGCGGCGACCTGCGCCTCAAAATCGGGTATGGTCAGGCGGTACTGGTCTTTGCCCGTCGTGACCATGTAGGAGTACAGCGGATAAACATCTCCGGTCAGGTTCAAATGCGACACCAGCACGCGCTGAACATCCAGCGTGCCGATCAGGAATCCCAGCGGTTGGCTGGAGTTGTCGCGCACGGTATAGGCCATTTCAATCGTCAGCGGGTCGCCGTTGCTGATCGTCAGCGTCCGGTCGAGGTTTTGCGACATAGCGTTCACCGAGGCTTGAATGAAGATGGGCGAACCGTAGTCGAACAAGCCGGCTTCCAGCACGGAGGCGCTGGTGGCCTGCGCCAGTACCTGCCCGTCCACGCTTAACAACCGGAAACGCTCGAACTTACCGGAACCGATTAAGGCGCTTTGCAGCGTGAGCGCCAGCGAACGCGCTTTCAGTGGCGTGAATCCGCCCGGCGCGAACAAACTCAACATCTGGCGACGATAATCTGGTGATGTGACCAGTGTGGCGAGCGCGTTTTGCGACTGGTCGAGGTCGGCAATGATGGACTGCCGTTGCAACGCACCACGCTCCCGCAGATGGTCAACCAGCGTTTGCGCCCCGATCTGGCTGAGGCTGTTTTGCACCACCAGCAAGATTAGCAACACCGGAATCGCCACCGCCACGAAAAATCCGGCGCTGAACTTCAACCACAGCGGCCAGTGGAGGATATTTAGCGCACGTAAAAGCGCCTTCATCGGCTGTCCTCCTTACCGTTCCCATTCCCGTTATTGTTTGCATTATTGTTTCCGTTGCCATTGCTGCTGGCATTGGCAGCGCCATTCCCGCTTCCGCCCGACAGGGGCGCAAGCGGTTCGACCAGCACATCCGGCTGAATGAGGATGCGGGTATGCACCGCCCCCAGCGCCTCGCGGAAGGTGTCGGCGGCCAGATTTAGCACAGCGCGGACATCGGTCGCGCCGATCAGCAGCCCCGTAATCTCGCTGGCCTTGCGTTCGCGCACAGCCTGCGCTTGACTTTGCTCGAACAAGCGCGTGTTTTCCAGCGCCAGCGCCAGCCGTTCCGAAACGATCTGTGCCATTTCCAGTTCGCGCTCGGTCAACGGTTGTTCCGGCGGCAGCGTGAAGGCCATCGCGCCCAGCGTGTAGCCACGAAACTGAATCGGCACATGCACCATCTGCTCATCACCGTGCATCTCGACGTGCAGATTGCCCGCTTGCAACGTGCGCCGGATGTCGGCGGGCAAATCTTCGGCGGGCAAAAGCTGATCGGCGCGGGTATCCAGATCGAAACCGATGGCTTGCTTGCCGCGCCCTTGCACATAGTTGCCCCATGTGCTGCTCACGCCGCGCCGTTCGCGCTGGCGATATTCCTGCAATTGCGCTTCCAACCGCGCCACTGTCGCATCGCGGTCATGCAGCGTTCGGCGCGAGATGGCTTGCAAACGTTCGTGATGCAGCGCGACCGCCACCTGATCGGCCAGCAGCCCCAGCAGCCCCAGTTCATCATCTCCAAAAGCATTGGGGTTGCTGCTTTGCATATCTAGCACGCCCAGCGTTTGACCGTTGAATACCAGCGGAATCGCGGCGGCGCTGAGGGTGGCGTTCATTAAATGACCGCGACGGTTGGAAGGTTCGGTGGCGGTGGTGACGAAGGCTTTTTGCTTACGCGCCGCCTCCACTAGAATGTTCGTTTCGGGCAGGCGTGCCAGCGGGCGCAGTGCTGCGTCTTGTTGCCCCATTTCGGTACGCAGAATCCGCGTGAGGATGCCCAGTTCATCATTCAGGGCGACCTGCACATACAGGTAGCCGAGCCGTTCGCGGATGCGGATGAGCGCCCGCGCCAGCAGCGCATTCTCGTCCTCGATCATCGCCAGTTCTGCGCCGAACGCGGTAATCCATTCGCGGCGGGTGGCATCCATCAGCGCACGGTTGGCTAGACGTTCGATGCTGCCCATCGAGGCGATCAAAAAGATAGTCACCAGCGAAAGCATGAGGAGCGTCACCAGAAAATCGGAAAGCGCACGGCGGGCAGGAATATAGGCAATCGGCAGGGTGATTTGAAACTGGGATAGTGCCAGCAACCCGACGATCAACGCCATCAGCACACCGATTACCAGCGTGCTACGCCGTTGGAGCAGCACGCCCGCCGCCACGACGGGCACCGCCAGCGCCAGCGTGGAGGTATCGTTCAGGCTGGGAGCAGATGTGCCGAGGAAAAGGTAAACCATCACGATCACCACAAGGGTGATGACGAACAGCCAGCGTGCTGCCCGCAACGATCCGGTTTGCGTCAAGCGCACCACCATCACGCCGGGGGCGAAGATGACCACCGAAGCCAGCAGGCTGTTCAGGCGCAGCGCGTCGCTCAGGCCGTTGAATGGCAGCAGGATGAACACCATCCAAAGTGCCGTCCCAGCCATGCCCGCCGCACTGAGGATGACCAGCAACCGCGCCCGCCGCGCATCAATCGGGTTGTAGGGGTAAGCAATTGCCAGCAGGCGTTCCCGGATGAATTGCATCATGGGCGGGGTTCTCCATTCGCGGCGGCTTCGCCAGCGGCGGGGGTGATGCCCAGACGAATCGCGCTGTGTTGCGCCCCGAAGGTGCGGCTGAGTTCGGTCAGCGTGATCTTGAGCAGGTCATCCACACTGGCAACCGTCTGGAACTGCGCCACAATTTCGTTGATGCGCTGTTCGCGGGCGGTGGCCGCCTGTGATTCTTCAAATAACCGCGCCTTATCCAGACTGAGCGCAAGGCGCTGCGCGACCGACTTTACCATTTCGACGTTTTCTGCGTCCGCCCCTGCCTGACTTTCCACCTCAATCGCGCCGATCACCTCGCCGGCCAGCATCACCGGCACGGCGATAATCGGGTTGCCTGCGTCCGATTTATGCACCGCTTGGCGGGTTTCGATGGCCCGTTCGAGGCCGGGTGTCCACATCGCTTCTTCGGTCACGCCATCGTCGCTCACGTTCACACCCCGTGCCCCGCGCTGTTCGTGCATATATTGTGACCAGCCTTCATGCGTAAGCTGCTGGTTCAAGCGTTGAATTTCGCGCAGGTTGGCTTCGGTTTCCACGAACAGGCGCTTGGCTTCGCGGGCGCTGCGGTCTTGCGACTCGAACAACCGCGCATTGCGGATGGAAGTCGCCAACAGGTTTGTGAGTACCTGCATGGCCTGTTCAATTTCGCGGTTGAATGCGCCTGTATCGCGGCTCTGCACATCCAGTACGCCGATGAGGTGTTCGCCATCGAAGATCGGCAGCGCCATCTGTGCGCGGGTGTTGGGCAGCACCCACTCGGCATGGAAGGCAATTTCGCGTCCGGTGGCGATGATCGGCCTACCGACGGCGGCTACCATGCCCACCGCATTCTTCGCGCCCACTTCCACGCTGCCCTGTCGTTCGTAAAGGCGTTGCCCCTGTGCGGCCGTGCTGGCCGCCAGTACCGCCCGTTCGCGCCGTTCGTCCAGCATGTAAATCTGCACATGGTTGAAGCCAAAGCGTTCACGGATCAGGTCTACCGAGCGCGGCAGCACTTCGCTCAGGTTGAGCAGTTTACCCACCTGTTCGCCCGTTTCCGCCACACTTTGCAGCAGCACTGCACCCTGTTTAGCGGCGACGGCGGCCTGTTCGGTCTGGTCAATGAAGTAGCGTGTGGCGAGGCTGATGGCGAGGAGCGTTGACCCCAGCACCATATTGTCGCTAACGCTGGCGGGCAACCCACCGCCGGATGCGTTGACGAGCGCATTCACCATCTGCACGATCAGGTTGCCGATAATCACAACATTGCACAGCAAAAACAGCAAGTTATTCAACAGCGCGGCGGCGGCGATTAGCGCCAGCGCCCCGATGAGCACATACACCGCTGGCGAGGCCAGCGCCCCCAGCACGAGGACGGTGGTCAGGATATGGGCAGCCATTTGTACCTGCCCGCGCTGCACCAGAACCAGCACGGCGATATTGAGTAGCGCGAACACCAGCACCACCACCCGCACAATGTTCGCGCCGTTGGTCGCCAGCAGCACCACCGCACCCAACGCCGAGGACGTAATCCCGATCAGCGCCAGCGTGCGGATGAAACGCATTTGCAACCGCAGCAGCGTCTCGGACTGCGTGACACCGATGCCAAGCCAGCGCAGAAACCCTTCGATGTTCATTGCGCTTCTCCGTTCGCCTTTGGTTGCGTGGCGGGCGGCGGGACGCTGGCAGGCCGCGCACCCAACCGGATCGAGACTCGTTCGGCTTTCAAGGCTTCCTTCAGGCTACGCGCCGCCACGTTCAGCGTCATTTCCACGCTGGTGCTGGTTTGCAGGCGGGTGGCTATTTCGTTCACCAGCGCCTCGCGCTGCGCCAGTCGCTGGCTACCCTCAAACAGGCGGTTGGTTTCGGCAGCCATACCCAACTGTTCGCCCACTTCTTCCAGCAGCGTCACATCTTCCGGCGACAGGTTGCCCGCACCGTCCAGTTCAAATTCCATCGCGCCGATTACCTGCCCGCGCACCCGCAGCGGCACAGCAACCACCTGCCCGCCATGCGTTTCCTGTTCCTGTACCAGATGGTTGAAGCGCACGGCCTGTTGCAGTGCCGGAGTCCATTCTTCCTGCGGGGTGGTGGTCATATCCGCCAGATTCAAGCCGATGCCCGGCTGTTGTGTCCGCTGCTGCAAATACTCATCCCACGAGCGTCCGGTCAGGCGGCGGTTCAGCCGTTCCACTTCCTCGGCAGCCAACCGCGTTTGTTCAACCAGTCGTTGGTTTTCGTGCAGGCGTTCTGCCGTCTGCTCGAACAAGTGGGCGTTATCAATTGCAATGGCGATATGATCCGCCAAAGACTGGAACACGGGCAAATCTTCATCCCGGAAGATGTCACCCATTTTGCTCTGCAAGTCCAGCGCCCCGATGATATCGTCACCGAGGCGCAGCGGAAAGGCGGCTTCGGTAGCGGTCTCCGGCAGAAATTCGTTGCGCTTGTGGATGCCCTGTTCTCCGGCGCGGGCCACAACGGGCTTGCCGCTGGCCGTCACCGTCCCGATCACGCTCTGGCTGCCGACGGACAGGCTGTGCCGGCGCTGAATCAGCAAGCGCCCCACTTCGCCCGTGCTGGCCGCCAACCGCGCCTGTTCGCGGGTTTCATCCAGCAGGAAGATTTGCACATGGTAAATATCCGGGTAGCTGTCGCGCACCAGATCCACCGCCACGCTCAACACATCGCTCAAATCGCTGCGGCGGGCGATACCCTGCGTCACGCGGCTGGTGATTTGCGCCAAGCGGAAGCGGTCTTCCTGCGTAATCATCACGCCTTCAGCGCGGCTGAGGCGGGCATAGCGCAGGAACAGATAGGCGACGAAGATGATGAGTACCATCATCACCATCGAATTGACGAACGCATTCAGGTTGTTAGACGCATCCGGCGGCGGCAGGCTGACGCGCACGATATAGCCCAGCACGAGGAAGCTGGTCGCCATCACACCGCCCAGAATCAGCCCGAAATTGCCCAGCAACAGCGCCGCCATCAGCACCACAAAGGCCACCAGCAGCACCTGCCCTGTGTTGTAGTAGCCAGTTTGAATGGCGGGGAAATTCAGCAGCACCGCCGTGATTACCACCACCACCAGCGCACCGGCACGCATGCGCCCCACCCGTGTGAGCGCCACACTCAAAACGGCGCTCAGGCACAGTGCCACACCCCACAGCAAGACCGTGCCGCCCGCGTACCGCTGAAGGATGATCGAACCACCCAGCAGGCGCGTACTCACGCCGAACACCAGTACACCGATCAGCATCAGCATGTTGATGGCGTACACCAGCACGGCGCGTTCGCGGTCAATTGTGGTGCGGTAGGCCGCCAGCGGGAAAAGACGCGCAATCAGGCGCATGTCGGCTACTCCGTTCCCGCCCCGCCATCCGGCGCGGGCATCGTTCCTAGACGGATGCGGGCGCGGCGCGCCCCCAGCGCACGACCTAATTCGGTGGCCGTGATATTCAGCATACTATCCAAATCAAGCTGGCTTTGAAGCTGTGATGAAATATCGTTGATGAGCGCCTCATTTTTCGCCAACCGCTGCGTCTGGCGGTAGGCTTCGGCATTTTCGATGGCCTGCGCTAACTGCCCGATCATCTGGTTGAACAGCGCGATGTCGGTGTCGCTATAGGCGGCGGGCTGGGTGCTGCCTGCGCTGGCGATACCCAGAATGCGCCCGCGTGACAGGATGGGGGTCATCACCCACGAGCGCAGCGTTACACCGGGATCGAGTTCGCTGCTCACTGCCCGCAGGTCGGGGATGTGCAGCGGCTCCCACGTCTCCCACACCCGCGCCACATGCCCCGCCAGCGGAATACTGTCGCCATCGCGCAAATTGACGCGGTTCACGCCATCGGTGTGCTGCGCCACCGCCAGAAGTTCCTGCCGCAACGGGTCATAGAGCGAGATGCTCATCTGGTTCATGGGCAACAACTGCAAGCTCTCGGTGAGGACAATGCTCAAGATATTTTCGAGGTCGAATGTGGCCTGCACCGCCTGACTAAAAGCCGCGATACGCTGCGTCTGGTCAGCGCGGCGCCGCGCCGCTGCCAGCAGGCGCAGGTTTTGCAGCGCCAGATTGATCTGTGTAACCACCGTCGAGCCAATTTCGATTTGATCTTGTCGCAGCGGGCGATCCGGTGCGTAAATATCCAACCCCACGCCGCCCACCATCTCGCCCTGATACACCAGTGGCAGAATCGCCAGCGAATACAGGCCGAGCGTGTTCATGGCCTTGCGGGTGGACGGTTCGATGCGCGGGTCATCCGCCACATTTTCCACCAGCAGCGGTTGTCCGGTGCGGCGCAGTTCATCCCACAGCGGGTTATTTTTCACTTCCATCACCGCCCCGCGTGAGCCATGCGCCGGATATTCGGCGGCCACCCGCGCCGCCGCGTCGCCCGTTTGCATGATGACAATGCCGCAGTGGTCTACATGGGTCAGTGCTACCACGCTTTCGGCGCTGCGGTCTAGCAGGCTTTCCTCATCTGGCGCGGCGCTGATGAATGCCGCCAACCGATTGATTTGCTCAAGGGCGCTCACCTGTTCTGCCTGCCGCGCCGCCGCCACCCGCGCTTCGTCTTGCAAGCGCAGGATGTGGATCCGCGCTGCGGTGGCATCCGCTAACACCTGCCACAGCGTCGGCACGGGTTCTGGCAAGCTCGACAGGCTGCGCCGGTTGAGCAACATCCAACCCAGTAGCACCCCATCTGAGCGCAGCGGGAAAGCGCAAAAGGCGCGGATGGCCTGTGTTTGCAACCATGCGCGGAAAGTGGGCGTGGGTAGAGTGGAGGCGAACACATCGTTCACCAGCAACGGTTGCTGGTCGGGCGGTTCGCTGAGGGCGGTGCTGATGTCGAAAGCCGGTATATCCGGTAGCGCCCCGCCACGAGTAGCGCAGGCGAAACCGCCGCCCACCACTTGCAACGCGAGGAAGGCGTTATCCTCAGGGAGTAGGTGGTCGGCCAGAACCGCCGCCAGTGCAGGCAGATTACCGCATCCGGTCAGGGATCGGCTGGCTGCCGACTGACGCGCCGCCAGATCGAGCAACAAGGTCGGGTCAGCGGTGGCGCTCATACACGCAAACGCTCCTTCCGGTCTTTCAGCAACGGGGACGGCAGATATGAATCGAAAAAACGGGTTCGCCGTTTTCGCCCCGTAAACCCATCATACTCGATTTTAGGAAAAGCGTATCGTTAAGCGTTACGAAATTGAGGAGAGAATCCCGCTGCCTCAAGGTGTTGCGCTTTGTCGTCACAGCCCATACCCATCAACAGGGTATGTAGCCAACAGGGAAGTTGCCACTGTCCATGCTGCCGATATGCCGAGAAATATTTCTCTACGGGGACTCTTAGCGCGTACTTTTGCCCTGTGCGGCCCCTTCAGCGTGAGGGGAAATCGTGTGAATGTGATGTGACACAGCATAGGTTGCGGCTTCAACCCGATTCGTCACATTGAGTTTATCGAGGATGATGCTGATGTGATTGCGTACTGTTTTGTCGCTCAGAATAAGGATTCGGGCAATTTCGCCGTTACTCTTTCCGTCAGCTAATAGCCGTAGGATGTCAAACTCGCGTTTTGTCAGGTCTTTGAATGGATCAGGATTGGCCTGTTCGCGCCGCCGCAGCATATAGAGTACCCGCCCGGTGATCTCGGTGTTCAGCAAGGCATCCCCTTTTTGCACGGCTTCCAGCGCCCGCATTAATTCGCCCGTCCCCCCCTGCTTGAGAACATAACCCACTGCCCCTGCCTGAATTGCATCCGCGATTAATTCATCTTCTGCATACGAAGTGAGCATAATGACACGGGTCTGCGGGCAGCGTTCAACAATAGTACGGCAAGCCTCGATACCGCTGTTCCCCGGCGGCATCCGAATATCCATCACGACCACATCCGGCTGGTGCATTTCACACAAGCGAATGGCTTCGGTTGCGGTTCCGGCTTCGGCGATAACCTGAAAATCGGTGGATTGTTCCAACAGCATTCGCAGCCCTAAGCGCACCACCTCATGATCGTCAACCAGAATGATCTTCAACATGCGACAACCTCCCATTCAACACAGATGGCGGCCTTATTGCACCCTGAAATGTGAATGTAATTGCGGTTCCCATGCCAACCGAGCTTTTAATTTCTATATTGCCACCAATCAGCCGCGCTCGATCGCGCATAGAACGTAATCCATACCCGTCATT
>CAIVEA010000190.1 GCA_903904765.1 uncultured Chloroflexota bacterium | reverse complement strand
TGGATCGCAAGAAGGATATGGCGCTTATCGGCGGCTTCAATGTCTACCCGAACAACATTGAGAAGGTCATCAGCAGCCATCCGGCAGTACTCGAAGTCGGCGTGGCAGCCATCCCGCATCCTGAAAAAGTCGGGCAAGAAGCGCTCAAAGCATGGGTGGTACTCCGCGCTGGTCAGCAGGTGACAGATAAAGAATTGAGCGAGTATTGCACCAAGTCCTTAGCACCCTACGAAGTGCCCACGCGCTTTGCCTTCGTCGCCGAACTGCCCAAGACCGCGATTGGCAAGACCCTGCGCCGCGAACTGGTGCAAATGGAAATGGCCGAACGCGAAAAATCGGCAAAATAGCCCTCACATCCATCACTCTGCCCGGTCACTGATAGGCCGGGCAGTTTCGTTTCTACGCGCCTCGATGCACCGGAGGAACAGTCATTATGTCGGCAGACCTCAAAGCACAGGTCGAACGCGCCATCGGCCTCGAATTTCCGCCCATTCCGTTTCACTATACTGAACGGGATGTGGCGCTATACGCTTTAGGCGTGGGCGCGCCCGCCGACTGGCTCGACCAGACCGAACTCAAATTCGTGTACGAACTCAGCGGACTGGATTTTCAGGCGCTGCCCACCTTCGCCGTTCTCTACTACTCTAAAATGATTGATATCCTCGTCACAGGCAAATTGGGCGACATCGAATATAACCCGCTGATGCTGGTACACGGCGAACAATACCTCGAACTCCTCAAGCCCCTGCCCGTTGCCGGAGAAGTGACCTGCTACCCAAGAATCACGCACATCTACGACAAAGGCAGTGGCATGGTCGTCGTCACCGATATTGTCTGCAAAGACCAATCAGGCGACACGCTGGCACTCAACCAAGCCTCTATGTTCATCCGGGGGATGGGCGGTTTCGGCGGTGATCGCGGGCCGTCCGCCGACGCTGCCCCCCTGCCCGACCGCGCCCCCGATGTGGTGCAGGATTACCCCTTGCTGCCTCAGCAAGCGCTGATCTATCGCTTGTCGGGAGACACCAACCCGCTGCATGCCGATCCCGCGATGGCGGCCTTTGCTGGCTTTGACCGCCCCATCCTGCATGGTCTATGCAGTTTCGGCTTCGCCGGACGCGCCATCCTCAAGCACTTTTGCCGCAACGACCCCGCCCGTTTCCGCAACATCAAAGTGCGCTTTTCCAAGCATGTTTTCCCCGGCGAAACCCTGCGCGTGGAAATGTGGCAGATCAGCCCCACCCGCATCCAGTTCCAGTGCAGCACCATCGAGCGCGGTGCAGTAGTACTCAGTCAGGCATTTGCGGAAGTAGCAGGTTAACCCGCCCCGGTATTATGTGCAGAACCTAAAGTTATTCGGTTTAGCGTCAATAAGGATTATTGCCACATGGTTACGTATGCTGACCGCCCTTGGACAAACCATTACGACCCCGGTGTACCCAAAACTCTCGAACCCTATCCCGATATTCCACTGCACCAGTTCTTACGAGATTCGGCCCGTAAATCACCGGAACGGATTGCGCTGCGCTCCCCTGCCAAGCTCCCGTTGCTCGGTCATCAGGCGCTCGCCATCACCTACCGCCAACTCGACGATGACTCCGATGCGCTGGCCGCCGCCCTCATCCAACTCGGCTTGAAAAAGGGTGATCGCGTCGCTGTTGTCCTGCCCAACTCCGTCGCCTTTGCCATTAGCTACTTTGCCATCCTCAAAGCCGGGGGTGTGGTCGCCGCCACCAACCCCACCTATCCGGCTCTCAAAATGCAGCATCAGATCAACGATTGCGATGCTGCCATCGTCATCACCCTCAGCCTGTTCTATCCAATCATCAAGCAGATTCAGGCTGGTACAAAAATCAAATCGGTCATCGTGACCAACATCAAAGAATACCTGCCACCCGCCGCACGATTGCTATTCACCCTCGCCAAAGAGAAGAAAGACGGCCATCGAGTCGCCTCTCTCGCCAGCACCGATCACTGGTTTCAGAACCTTCTCAAGCAATATGCGGGTCAGCACCCGGAAGTGCCGGTCAGCGCACAGGATCGCGCCTTATTCCAGTACACCGGCGGCACAACCGGCGTATCCAAAGGCGCAATCCTCACCCACCGCGCACTAGTCGCCAACATGCTGCAAATTCAAGCATGGACGAGCGTACTGGAAACCGAACACAGCCCGTATGGCAAGCTCTCCCGTGCTGACATGATGTATCTCGGCGCGATTCCCATGTTCCATGTGTACGGCTTGGTCGTGCTGCTCAGTCAGACTGTTGCCTCTGGCTCAAACATCATGCTAATCGCCAACGCACGCGACGTAGACAATCTCATCGAAACTATCGCTCATTACAAACCCAACGTCTTTCTCGGTGTCCCGGCGCTTTTTAACGCTGTCGTTAACCATCCCCGCGTCAAATCCGCCGAGGTGCGCCTCGACTCATTCGTTATTTCCACCAGCGGCGCAGCCCCCCTCCCTCCCGCAACCAAGCGTGAATACGAACAGGCTGGGGCAAAACGCCTGAACGAAGCCTACGGCATGAGCGAAACCTCGGCAGCCTCGCATTCCAATCCCTTAATCGGAGTCAACAAAACCGGTTCGGTTGGCCTGCCCATCCCAGATATGGATGTGCGCGTGGTCAGCCTCGATGATGGCGTGACCGATATGCCCATTGGCGAAATTGGCGAAATCATCATGTCCGGGCCGAATCTGATGTCTGGCTATCATGGCTTACCTACCGAAACCGCCAACGCCCTGCGACCAAGTGAGGGCAAGGTGTGGATGTACAGCGGTGATATTGGCCGTATGGACGAGGATGGCTACTTCTACATCGTTGA
>CAIVEA010000189.1 GCA_903904765.1 uncultured Chloroflexota bacterium | reverse complement strand
GATGCTGCGCGAGATGCTCGTCAGGATTTCGGTAGAGGGTTGAACGGCGGCGTAGGTAGCCTGTATCTGGCGCGGCGTAGCGGTATCTATAGGCGGCGGCGTGACCATGCACACTAGCTTGCCACCCGGCTTGATGACATCCAGCGAACGGGTGGATACGTCAAAGCCGACGGTATCCAGTACCAGATCAACCGGCTTGACCACTGACTCAAACTTCACGGCGTTATAGTCCACAAATTCGTCCGCGCCCAACCCGCGCACGAAGGTTTCATTACGGGCGGAAGCCGTCCCGATGATATACGCTCCAGTGAATTTGGCGAATTGCACCGCAAAATGACCCACACCGCCGGCTGCCGCGTGAATCAGGACGCGCTGCCCCGGCTGAAGTTGTCCGGCCTCAAAGAGTGAATGCCATGCGGTGACGGCGGCGAGGGGGACGGCGGCAGCCTGTGCGTAAGTGAGCGAGGCCGGTTTGGGCGCGATGGTGCTGGCGGCGACGGTGGTGTATTCAGCGAACGCGCCGCCGCCGAATCCCTTCATTCCATAGACAGCAGTTTGCACCGGAAAGCCTGTAACGCCTTCTCCCGCTGCGACCACATCTCCGGCAAAGTCTGAGCCGAGGATACGCGGCAGGGAAACGTAATCCCGCAGATACCCCTCGCGCACCTTCCAGTCCACCGGATTGATACTGGCGGCACGGATGCGAACCAGCACCTCACCGGGGGCAGGCTGCGGAACTGGAACCTCTTCCATGACGGCTTTGTCGCTGCCGCCCCATTCCCGAATCATCAGTGCTTTCATGATCTGTTCTCCCCATATCCCGTATTGCCCGGTGTTGGACAATAAATACTGTAATTACGAAAGTAAATTGCTGCAATAGGGAAAGCAACTTTCAGTGGATGACTACACCCGATTGCAAGGTGTGTTTGCAAGCGGCGGGTGGCGCACATTGTTCCCTAAACACAACAGCGCGAGACACCTGCTGCGTCTCGCGCTGTTGCTGCTGTGTTGAGTGCTGGCGAATCAGGTTTCGAGGAGCTTGTGGTCGAGTTGTGCTGAGGCCGGATGTAGGCCGATGAGCCACTCACCCAGAATGGCAACCGCCCGGTGTAGCCCTTCGGTGGCACGGGGGTAGCCCAGCACGCCCGCTTTGAGCGTGAAATCCTGTTCGGTTTCGCGGTGAGACAGCACCAGCGCCACATGCTGGTCAATCGTGGGTTCTTTGATGTAGACCTCGAATAACACCACTTTTTGTCCGCGATAGCCGTGCAAATAGCTGATGTGGGTGTTGCCGAATTTGTGTTCGGCGGGTTGAAAGTGCGCCAGCATATCGTCCAGCGTCAACGGGCTGCGAAAGACCATGTGCGGCATTGTTCCCTCCCGAATCACAGGCACATCCGGCGCGGGCAGCGCGTTACGCCGCAGCGCGAAATAATGGCAGGCGCGGCCTTCGCGCTGGGCGCGGCCTTCGTACTTGGTGACCACGCGCCCCGGCATCTGGTCAGCCCATGTGGTGGGCAGCGTATTCTCCAGACCGGGCGCGGCGACGAATAGTTCCGCACACATCTCGGCATATTCGCGGATGTCGGTTGCTAGATACAGCATCCCGCCCATCTTCAAGCGGCTGACCATCGCCGTCAGCGTATCCGGTTGCATCAGGCGACGCGGTGCATGGCGCTTTTTGAACCAAGGATCGGGAAAGTTGATGTGAATCTGTGACAGGCTGTCCGGCGTGAACAGGTGATGCAGCGCGGTTTCGGCCATCGAATGAATAGGCCGCACGTTGGTCAGCCCGGCGCGGTCAATCGCACCTTCGGCACGGAACAGGCACTGGCTGGCGATCTCTAGACCGATGATGCTCGCGTCCGGGTTGGTGCGGGCGAGGTGCAGCAGATACGCGCCATAGCCAAAGCCGATTTCGAGAATCAGCGGACGTTCTGCGCCGAACAGGGCAGACCAATCGGTAGGCCACGCCATGCGCCAACTGCTGAGTTTAGGTAAGGTTGCGGGGGTTGTTTTTCGGGTCATCGTTCACAAATAAAAAAGCGGAGAGGGTGGGATTCGAACCCACGAGGGTGTTACCCCTACTCGCGTTCCAGGCGAGCGCGTTAGGCCACTACGCTACCTCTCCAGCGTGGAGTGCATTTTAGCAGGTCAAATTCGCTTTAGCTAGGCGGGTTTGCAAGCTGTTGCGGCCCTGCTCCGGTACTGCGTGCCGGACGGCTGAGTTTGTCCAAAAACTGGTTAACTTGCCACACGAACACATCCGGCGTTTCCAACTGCGGCATGTGCCCGCAATCTGAAATTTCGATCAGCGTCGCGTCCGGGATGCTGGCTTTGATCGCTTTGGCTTCCGTCAGCGGTGTGAACTGATCTTCGCGCCCCCACAGGATGAGCGAAGGAACCATCGGGCGCTGTGCTTGTGGCATCGGGCTGGTGATGAGCATCCGCATAAGGGCGGTGAAGCCCTTCGCAGACTGCTTGACTTGCATCTGAAACGAGTCGGTCAGCACTTCGGGCGTGGGGATCATGCTTTTCAACATGTTAGGGCCAGTCGCCATGCGCCCCAGAAACAGGAACAACAAGTTGGACACACCGGGGATGCGGGCGAGGGTTTTCAAGGCGGGCGGAACTTCCGATATGCCGCCGCCGTTGACCAGCACCACTGCTGGAATGTATTTGGGATAGCTGGCGGCGAACAAGCGTACCAGTACCCCGCCGAACGAGTTGCCCATCAGCACCGCCTGATCTATGTGCAGCGCCTCCAGCACCGATTTCACCCAGTTCAGCATGGCTTCGGTGGTCATGCTCGGCAACGACCCGCTTTTGCCGAACCCCGGCAGATCAGGCGCGTAGACGTGGAAGGTTTCCGCCAGCAGCGGGATGATCGCTTTCCAGTGCAGTGCGGCATCGCCCAGTCCCCCGTGGAGCAGGAAGATGGTACGGCTGTTTTCCTCGCCGTCCTCCCAGTAATGAACGGGGATGCCGTTCACCGTCACATTATTGTCATGCAGCGCCATGATACCCCCTGTGATAGTCTTTTTCGGACGTGTGATTAACCGTCAGATTGTGTTGCGATAAACCCGTGCTGTGCCAACCACGCTTCCAACTCATGGGCATAGGCTTCGGTAATCATTGCCCCCCGGTTGATTCCACGCGGACTCTGACCGGGTAGGATGGGCGCGGGAGGCGCATAAGGTTGATCGCTACCGGTTTCCGCCACAATCAACGTGGGGACGCTCAAGAAGCCCGTCCAATCCTGCACCCGCGCCCGCGCTGCCATATCTTTGTCAATATAGATTTCGCGGTAGTCCAGTGCGTGATCGTCCAAAACTTTTTTGGCAACCGAGATGAAAGGGCAGCCAAAGGTGCGTGAGTACATCACCAGTTCGTAAGGGGGCATTATGAACCTGCCTGTGGAGAAGGTGAAATTGCCGGGGATGGGGTGCCAGCGACGGCAGGCGTGGGTGGCAGATTTCCCGGTTCGAGGAAGCAGATAATCCCGCTGCTGATACCCTGCGCCATCTCGTCCTGTTTGCCCGTCAGTACGTCGCGGTCTGCCAGCAAAAACCCGAGTTCGATGATGGCGGCGGGGGTCTGCGGGTTGATTTCGCGGAAGCTGTGGTAATCGGTCATATCCACCGTCACGCCGTCGCGCCGCGTCATCTGCGTGGCAAGCGCGTAATACTGCGAGACGCAATTCACGAGCAAATCGTCAATG
>CAIVEA010000188.1 GCA_903904765.1 uncultured Chloroflexota bacterium | reverse complement strand
GCCGCCAGCGCCACCGCGCTTAGCCCCGCCCAGATTGCGTAATTGCGGGCATCCTGACTGTGCCAGATCAGGCTGGCGCTGATTGCCCATGCCAGCGCCGCCAGTAGCGCCGCACCCCGCTGGCGTAATAAGGCGAACGCGATGCTGTACAGCGCCGGAATGCCGAGCAGGTTCAACAGGGCGGGTAATAGTCGCATGGCGAATTCGGTTTCGCCAACTGCGCTTTTCCACGTCCAGAACCCGAAAAACGCGCCGAACGGATGCGGCTCGACCCATGCCAGCGAGTCCAGCACGACGGCGGGCGACTGCGCCCAGTAACGGATGGTGAAGGCCTCGTCCCCGCGCAGGGAGGAGCGCCCGATGTCGTGCAAGCGCAGGGCGAAGGCTGCAAGAAGGAGGCCGACCAACAATGCGTAACGAGCCGCTGGAGGCGGGAGTCGAGGTGATGTCCGCACAATACTGTCCTATTCAATGCACCGCATGCAATTGCCGTTTCGCCATTCTCATCTATTTTGCCAGCGGCGGCGCTCATCGGTCATTGTGAATTATAACTAAATGTTGCTCTGCAAACCGCTATTATACAACCCTGCAATGGTTCGACTTGTGCGACCTTGCCAATGGTCTATGCTTCAAAGTGCCGATTGACAGTGCGAATCTTTAGGGTTAGCGTATCTGTTGTTAAAGATTACGCCCTACCCTGTGCAGGCTGTTTGATAGACGCTACGGGCGCATCAGGAAGGTTCTCTATGAACGTAAGTCGTATCCTTATCGGAAAGCCGCTGGAGACAAAAGATCTCCCGCATCAAGCCATCAGTAAACCGATTGGCTTGGCTGTTTTTGCTTCCGATGCACTCTCTTCCACAGCTTATGCCACCGAAGAAATTCTCGTCATCCTCGCGCTGGCAGGTGGCGGCGCGGCGGTGTTCGGCATGTCGCTGCCTGTGGCAATTGCCATCTCCATTTTGTTGGTCATTGTCACCATCTCATACCGCCAGACGATTTTTGCGTATCCTAGCGGCGGTGGCGCGTACATCGTCGCCCGTGACAACCTCGGTGAATTGCCCGCGCAGGTGGCGGGTGCGGCGCTCCTGACGGATTACATCCTGACGGTGGCAGTGAGCATTTCGTCTGGCGTGGCGCAACTCCTGTCGTTCCCGGCCTTCCGCAGTTTGCAACCCTATCGTGTGGAAATCGCGGTGGCGGTCATCGTGCTGATGACGATTGTCAATCTGCGCGGCGTGAAGGAAAGCGGGCGCATTTTCGCTATTCCGACCTATTTCTTCCTCGGTATGATGTTCCTCACGCTCATCATCGGCTTCATCCAGATGGCGGGCGGTACGCTGGGCGTTGTCACGGGGGTCGAACCCATTCACTATGATGTGGTGGAACCGTTGGCGCTGTTCCTGATCTTACGCGCCTTCTCCAGTGGGTGTACTGCACTGACGGGCATCGAAGCCATCTCCAACGGCATCACGGCCTTCAAAGTGCCGCGCAGCCGGAATGCGGCCATCACGCTGGTGTGGATGAGTTCCATCCTCATCGTGCAATTCCTCGGCATCACCTTCATGGCGCATCAGATTGCAGCCGTTCCCAGCCATACCGAAACTGTTATTTCGCAGTTGGCCCGTACCATTCACGGGGACGGCAGCCTGTTCTACGCGCTCACACTGGCGGGTACTGCACTTATCCTGCTCATGGCCGCCAACACCAGCTATGCAGACTTCCCGCGTTTGGCGGCGCTGCAAGCTGGTGACGGCTTTCTGCCGCGCCAGTTGACCTATCGCGGGGGTCGTCTGGTGTTTTCGTGGGGCATTGTGGCGCTATCACTGTTTGCGATTGTGCTGGTGATCGTGTTCAACGCCAGCACAACGGCGCTCATCCCGCTCTATGCCATTGGCGTGTTTCTCAGCTTCACTATGTCGCAGACAGGCATGGTGGTGCGCTCCCGCAAGATCGGCAAACTGAAACCCGGTGAGAATATCATGGGCTTGGAAGGGCCTATTGAGTACGACCCGCACTGGAAGAAGCACATGGTGATTAGCGGCATCGGCGCGGCCTGTACCTTCGTGGTGATGATCGTGTTCGCCATCACCAAGTTTGTGCATGGCGCGTGGTTCATCATTCTGCTTGTCCCGGCGCTGGTTTACCTGTTCTTCCGCATTCACCGCCACTACAAAGAAGTGGCGAAGGCTTTGAGCTGGGAAAGCGCCCCGCCGGAGAATACGCCGCGTCCTGTGCAGACTCTCATTCTGGTGGATGATGTTCATGCCGAAACGGTGCGGCTGGTGAACTTCGCCAAGTCACTCGGTCATCCTTGGAAGGCCATCCATGTGGGCATCAGCCCGGAGAAAGTGGTCGAGGTTCAGGACAAATGGCAGAAGCGCATCGGTGAAGGTGAGTTGGTCATCCTCGAATCGCCCTTCCGCCTGCTGGCTGAACCGATTCAGGAGCACATCGAACAGATTCACACCGGGCAACCGGGTATCTTCATCCATGTCATCATGGGGCATCTGGCGATGGATACGTACTGGGGGCAGGCGCTGCACCAGAACAGTGCCTTGATCTTCAACCTCGCATTATCACGCATGGATCATGTGGTGGTGACCACCGTTCCCTACCAGATTCATCTACAAGATTCGAAAGAGGTTGCGCCCGCGCCGGCTCAGGCGTAATGATTAATGACACCAACCGCATCCCGAGCTCGGGATGCGGTTGGCGAGACAAAGTTGCGGATTATTCGTTGTTCTGGGCGAGAGGAAGCGTGACAAAAAACGTTGAGCCTTCGCCCAGTTTGCTTTCCACGCTGATTTGCCCGTTGTGCGCTTCCACCAGACTTTTCACGATCGCCAGCCCCAGTCCTGTGCCTTCTATGGTTTCGGTTTCGGGACGGCGCACACGGTAGAAACGTTCGAAGATGTGTATTTGATCTTCCGGGCTGATACCCAGACCATTGTCTTGAATCGCCACGCGCACACTGTCATTACGCGGTTCTGCCCAGATGTTGACCTGTCCGGTGGGCGGCGTGTATTTGACCGCGTTGCCGATTAGGTTGATGAGAATTTGTCGCAAGCGCATTCGATCACCGACGACCATCGGCAGGGTTTCGCCTAGATTGTTGTTGACCACCATAGATTTGTTGGCGGCGGTGTTGCGAAGCTGTTCCACACAGTCGTTGACGATGGTGCGGATTTCTACCGGTTGCAAATCCAACTTGAT
>CAIVEA010000187.1 GCA_903904765.1 uncultured Chloroflexota bacterium | reverse complement strand
CGCTTTCACCGAGTACAAACAAGTAGATTGGGACGCGCTGGTAGCCGAGTTCCGCCCGCAATTTGAAGCCGCCACCGACAATACGGCCTACGTCAAAGCCCTGACCGAATTTACATGGGCCATCCCGGATGGGCATATCGGCACAAGCGCATTCCCCGCCGAAGAATTTCAGTTCCAGACGGCAGGGGGCCTCGGCCTCGCCATCCGTCAGTTGGACGATGGTCGCGTCATTGTCAACTACCTGACCGAAGGCGGCCCGGCGGAACAGGCCGGGATCCAGATGAAAGCGCAGATCACCAGTATCAACGATCTGCCCATTGAGGATGCGCTCGATCAGGTGGTGGTGTGGTCGCGCCCCTTCAGCACCGAGCATGTGGTGCGCTTGCAACAGTTGCGCTACGTCACCCGCTATCCGCTGGGAACACAGGTGAGCGTCACCTACCGCAACCCGGACAGCAGCGAAGATCAAACCGTCACACTGGAAACGGTTGAGGAACGGGAAAGCTTCAGCTTCTCATCGTTCAATCGCGGTCTGACCGGATTTGAACAACCGCTGGAGTACCGCTTGCTGGACAACGGCTACGCTTACGTCAAAATCTACTCGTTCGCTGATGATCCGCAATTGACTGTCCAGTTGTGGGAACGCCTGATGCAAACGTTGAATGCAACGGAAACGCAGGGGCTTATCATTGATATGCGTCAGAACGGCGGCGGCTACAGTTTGCTGTATATTCCGATGGCCTCGTACTTCTTCAATAAGGTACAGGTACTGGGGAATCAAGCAGACTATATCAAAGACCTTGATGCCTTCTACGTAGACCCTAACCGCGAAGACAAACTGATCCTGCCTGCCGAAGACCTGCGTTACAACGGCAAAATCGCGGTGCTGATCGGCCCGAACTGCGCCAGCGCCTGCGAGTTCTTCTCGTATGCCCTCTCGCTGAAAGAACGCGCTGCCATCGTCGGGCAATACCCCACAAAGGGGCTGGGTGCTTCCATCACATCGGTTTTCCTGCCAGATGACACCTATTTCCAGTTCAGCAGCGGGCGCGGACTGGATGCCGCAGGCAACATCCACATCGAAGGCAAAGGCGTGCAACCCACCGTCCATGTGCCTGTGAATGAGGAAACGCTGTTCGCTGAAGACCCGATCATGGATGCGGCAGTGGCCTATCTGGACAACGCCACCGGGCTAACGACGACAGATAGCGGCAAAATCGCCATCGGCCAAACGGTGGAAGGGACGCTCGCCATCGGGGAGCGCCAGCAGTACACGCTGGAGTTGAAAGCTGGCGAATCGTTCAGTCTGTACCTGAACGCCACCGATAACACCTTCGACACCTATTTGCGCGTGATTGATGTCCAGAGTGGCGTGACCTTCACCGAAAACAACAATATCGCAGAGGACAATACCAACTCCGCCATCACCGACTTGAACATGCAGCAAGACCGCACGTTCATCGTCGAAGTAGGCTCGGCGCTGGACAGCGGCGCTGGCGCATACACGCTGGAAGTGCGCTCGAATGCTCCCGAACCAGAACCCACCGCCGAAGCCACCCCCGGCTAGGCGCATCAACGCAACCGCGCCGCCCCGTGCCGGACACACTCCAGCACCGGGGCGGTGCGATTTGGGCATATTTTCACGAAAGGCGCTTGCGCCGTCATGCCCTTGTAAGCTAGGATGACATGATGATTGGCGACATTATCATGGAGGCATAATCGTTCATGAAGGCAGTGAT
>CAIVEA010000186.1 GCA_903904765.1 uncultured Chloroflexota bacterium | reverse complement strand
GTGGGGAGCTTGGGCATACGCGCCTTCTCCTCGTCCTTGCCGAACTTGATGACCTCGCCTGATTCGGAGATGGCTTCCACCGCCAGACCGAGGCTCTGGAGTTCCTTCACCAGCACGCGGAAGCTGGTGGGGATGCCCGGTTCTTCGATGGGTTCGCCCTTCACGATGGCTTCGTAGGTCTTCACGCGGCCCTGCACATCGTCCGACTTGACGGTGAGCATTTCCTGAAGGGTGTAGGCCGCGCCGTAGGCTTCCAGCGCCCACACTTCCATTTCACCGAAGCGCTGACCGCCGAACTGCGCCTTACCGCCCAGCGGTTGCTGGGTGACGAGGCTGTACGGGCCAGTGGAACGGGCGTGAACTTTATCTTCGACCAGATGCGCCAGCTTGAGCATGTGGATGAGACCAACCGTCACCGCACGGTCAAATTTCTCGCCCGTGCGCCCGTCATACAGCGTGACCTTGCCGTATAGCGGAACCGGATGTCCGGTCTTGAACATGGCCTGATCGGCTATATCGCGTAGTTCTTTGCCAGTCAGTTCCATCGGAACGTTGGCATCGGGGTCTGCCCACAGCGTCCATTCACGCAGCGCCGCATCCAACACCGCCTGATCGCGCACCTGACGCTCTTCCAGCGAGAGGCCAGTCGGATCCCATAGCAGGACTTTATCAGCATCGTAGCCTTTTTCGCGCAGCCACTCCGCCAGCACCACGCGGCGAGCGTAGGTGTTGTCGGTATTCAGCTTGTCGGCATCGTAGGCTTCGTTCGTGCCGAGCGTTTCGGACAGGTACAGGCGGCGCACTTCGTCGTCGTCCTCGACCTCATCCGGGTTGAATTCATCGAACGCTTGAATCCAGTCCCATGCACGCTGGCTGATGTCGTGCCATGCACGGTCAATCATCCACGCACGACCCTGTTCCGCTTGAATTTCGACTTCTTTAGCGCCGTCGAACACCGGGGTGATGGCGCGGAAGCCGAGGCGATCCGCCGCCCAACCGAGGTGAATTTCCAGCACCTGACCGATGTTCATACGACCGGGCACGCCCAGCGGGTTCAGGATGATTTCCACTGGACGACCATCCGACAGGTAAGGCATATCTTCGATGGGGACGATCTTGGAGATAACACCCTTATTCCCGTGACGACCGGCCATCTTGTCACCGACGGTCAGCTTGCGCTTTTGCGCCACGCTGACGCGCACCATCTTTTCCACGCCCGCCGGCAGATCAGGGTGTTCTTCGCGGGTGAATGTCTTGACATCCACCACCTTACCCTTTTCACCGTGCGGCAGGCGCAGCGAGGAATCTTTCACTTCACGCGCCTGTTCACCGAAGATGGCGCGGAGCAGCTTTTCTTCCGGGCTGAGTTCTTTTTCGCCCTTTGGCGTGATCTTGCCGACCAGAATATCGTTGGGGCCGACTTCCGCGCCGATACGCACGATGCCGAACTCGTCGAGGTCTTTCAGCGCGTCCTCGCCGACGTTGGGGATGTCGTAGGTGATTTCTTCCGGCCCTAGCTTGGTATCGCGGGCTTCCAGTTCGTGCTTTTCGATGTGGATGCTGGTGAACTTGTCCTGACGCAGCATTTCTTCGCTGATGAGCAGCGCGTCTTCGTAGTTACCGCCGTCCCACGACAGGAACGCACCCAGTACGTCATGACCGAGTGCGATATGCCCGTGGAACGTTGATGAGCTATCCGCGATCACATCACCCTGCTTGATGTATTGCCCCTTGTAGACGATCGGGCGCTGGTCAATGCAGGTACTCTGGTTGGAACGGTTGAACTTACGCAGGCGGTAGATGTGTTCTTCGCCTTTTTCGTCGCGCAGGATGATGCGATCACCCTGAACGCTCAACACTTCGCCAGCACGATCGGCTACTAGCACCTGACCGCTATCATACGCGGCCTGGCTTTCCATGCCCGTGCTGACAATCGGCACATCCGGGCGCAGCAGCGGCACAGCCTGACGCTGCATGTTCGAACCCATCAGCGCACGGTTGGCATCGTCATGTTCGAGGAAGGGGATGAGCGCGGCGCTGATACCCACGATCTGACGCGGCGCGACATCCATATAATCCACACGGCGCGAGGTCATGACCATGAACTTCTGGTTGTAGCGCACCGAAACGCGCTCGTTCACGAACTGACCACGCTCATCTACGGGCGAATTGGCCTGCGCTACGATGTAGCCGTCTTCCACATCCGCCGACATATAGATGATGCCCTTGCCGACGAACGGCATCACGGGCACTTTTTCGATGCCCGCTTTTTCCAGCTTGGCGGCGATTTCGGCGCTGATAGCCGCACCATCTTCAACGATGGTTTTGCCCTTCGCATCTTCAATGTCCTCGCGGGCGATGCGTCCGATCAGGTCGGGATCGTTGGCGGCGAGGTACTTGATGATTTCGCGGTAGGGCGTTTCGACGAAGCCGTAGGTATTCACACGGGCGTAGCTGGCGAGACGACCAATCAGACCGATGTTCGGGCCTTCCGGCGTTTCAATCGGGCAGATGCGTCCGTAATGGCTGTGATGCACATCACGCACATCGAAACCGGCGCGTTCACGGCGCAGACCGCCGGGGCCGAGCGCGGACAGCGTGCGCTTATGGGTGAGTTCCGCCAGCGGGTTGGTCTGTTCCATGAATTGCGACAGCTGCGACGAGCCGAAGAATTCACGGATGGCAGCCACCACCGGACGGATGTTCACCAGCGTGACGGGCGACAGGTTATCCGCTTCGCGGATGGACATGCGCTCCTTGACCACGCGCTCGGTACGGCGCAGCCCCACACGCAGCTTGTTCTGGATCAGTTCGCCCACCGTCTTGACGCGGCGGTTGCCCAGATGGTCAATATCATCTTTCTTGGCCTCACCATTGTTGATGAGGATCATACGCTCGATCAGCTTCACAATGTCAGACTTGGTGACGGTACGCACCCGCTGCGGGATGGTGGTCGCCAGACCGAGACGCTGATTGAGCTTGTAACGACCCACGCGCTCCAGATCGTAGCGGCGCTGATCGAACAACTGGCTGTACAGGTATTCGCGGGCGTTATCCAGCGTGGGCGGATCACCGGGGCGCATGCGGCGGTAAAATTCCAGCAGCGCGGCTTCGGCGACGGTTTGTTCTTTCTTCAGTTCCCAAGCGGGTTCCATTTTCAGCGTGCTGGCGATATAGGTGTGATCGGGGTTGTTGTCTACATGGGCATACAACGCCAGCAGTTCCTCGTCCGAACCCGTCTTAATCGGGGACTGGTCGGCGGGCATTTCGTCGCTGACGGCGGCCAGCGCGCGCAGCAGAATGGTGACCGGAATGGTGCGCTTGCGGTTGAACTTGATCGTCAGGTAATCGGTCTTGCGCGTTTCAAATTCCATCCACGCGCCGCGATCCGGGATCAGTTTGGAGTTGGAGAGCAGGCGGCCTGTGGTGCGATCTTCTTCAGCATCGAAATATACACCGGGCGAACGGATGAGCTGGCTGACCACCACGCGCTCGGTTCCGTTGATGATGAACGTGCCTTTGGCCGTCATCAGCGGGAAATCGCCCATGAAGATGTCAGAGATCATCACCTCGTCGCCAGCTTCACGGTTCACCAGTGCCACGCGGGCATACAGGGGAGCCGAGAACGACATATCGCGTTCGAGGCAAACTTCCTCGCTATACTTGGGTTCCTCGAACCAGTAGCGCAGACCCAGTTCTTGAGCCTCTTTGCTGGTTCCCGGCAAGTACAGCTTCAAATTGTGGTTGAAGCTTTCGATCGGGCTGATCTCATCAAAGAGTTCGGCCAGTCCGTGCTCCTGAAACCACTTGAAGGACTGCAACTGCACATCAATCAGGGACGGCAGTTCTTGCACGTCGGGCGTGCGGGCGTAATTCTTCACATGCGTTAGACGTTGCAATTGCGTCACTCCTTATTCCAACCGATCCTGAACAGGACGTGCCGAATCCGTAGGTTCGTTTCGGAGTTGAATATGTCGGGGA
This sequence comes from uncultured Chloroflexota bacterium, assembly GCA_903904765.1. The sequence goes on along the minus strand of CAIVEA010000186.1, from coordinate 2,802 downwards.
AGGGTCATGGTTGCTGGTATTGGCTGCCCATGCCGACGGCGAATCACAATAAAAAACGGGAATACCGCGAAAGAACATTCTACGAAAATATGCGCGAACTGTCAACTATCGAAAAACGATTTCGTTAGGGAAGGGCGCTATACCAGACCGCGTGCGCGATACCACGCATACGTATCGCGCAGGCTGGTTTCCATCGTCACCTGCGGTTGCGCCAGTTCCGCCCATGCTTTTGCGCCGTTAAAGTAAATATTACGTGCGCCCAAACGGGTCTGGTCACTATCCACCGGTGTTTCGATGCCTATTTTGCGGGCAAGTTCGATCAGCGTGGCGGCGGCGGGCAGCACCGCCCCCGGCAGCGGCAGGAACGGACGACGCACACCCACCACATCGGCGATCATGCCCAGCCATTCGCGGTGGGTGTAATTGGCGGTACACAGGATGTAGCGTTCACCCGTCCGCCCGCGTTCAGCCGCCGCAAGGTGCATCCGCGCCACATCACGCACATCAATCACGGCAATACCCCCCGGTGTGACCGGAACGAGCGCCCCCAGCCGCTTGACCTGCACGATGTACGAGCCGGAAATCATGTTCAAATCGCCCGGCCCCATCACCACCACCGGATTGACCGTGACCACATCTTGCCCGTTGGCGACGGCTTCCTGTGCCACTTGTTCCGCCAGCACTTTGCTATAGCCGTAAGGGAAGTGTTCGGGCGGCAGGTTGAACGGTTCGCTTTCGGGGGCGGGCGTGCCATCGGCACGCAGCCCGACAGCGGCGGCGCTGCTGGTGAACACCACGCGCTTCACACCGGCTGCCCGTGCGCTTTGCAATACCCGCCGCGTGCCTTCTACATTAGCTTCGAACATGCGGCTGTGGTCGGCACGCCAGTAATCGGCGACGGCGGCCACATGGAACACCCAGTCGCAGCCTTCGCTGGCCGCTCGCAACGAGTCCGTGTCCAGAATGTCGCCCAGCGCGGACTCATACGCTGTGCCTTCCAGCGCGTCCAACTTGGACGAACGGCGGTGCAGCACCCGCGTCTTATGTCCGGCTTCATTCAGTGCGCGGACGATGTGAGAGCCAACGAAACCTGTGCCACCCGTGACCAGCGCTAGTGCCATTGTGTTAGCCTTTCCAATCCAACGGTAACAGCACACAGGCTTTGCCGCCCGCAATCGCGTTTAGATTTTCGTGTAGATAGGCCAGTGCCGTTGCTGGGTTGGCTTTTTCCGCTAGTTGTGGTGGTAACGGTTTGTCTGCATCACCCGCGATCACCACTGGCGCATCGTCTGGTAGATTGGCGAGGCTGCGTGCCTTACGGAGTGCCGTCCACAGGTCTCCTAGCTCGTCCACAAGGCCGTGTTCTTTGGCCTGCACGCCTGTCCACACCCGCCCGCCGCCTACCGCGTCCACTGCGGTTACATCCATGTGCCGTGCCCGCGCCACATGCCCGACGAACTGGCGGTAGATACGTTCGATGGACTGGCGGGCGCGTTCGCGCTGCGCTGGGGTGAAGGGCGCGAAGTCGCTCTGGTAGGCGGCATTCGCTCCGCGTGTAAATTCGAGGCGGTGAATGCTCAGGCGGTCATACAGGCCGCTGGTGATGGCTTTGGCGTTGATGACCCCGATAGAGCCGGTGATCGTCCCCGGTTGCGCCACAATCCAGTGCGCGGGCGTGGCGACGTAATAGCCGCCGGAGGCTGCTACCGCGTTCATATACACCACTACTGGACGGCTGGCCGCCAGTTCCAGCAGCGCGGAGGTCATGGCTTCGGCTGCATCGGCAGCGCCTCCGCCACTGTTCACCATCACCACCACCGCGCCGATGCTCTCGTCGTGCATGAGTTCGCGTACCTGTGCCACCACTGTCAGGTCGCCCGCCCGTTCGCCGCCGATGAAGGGGATGGGCAGTTCGATGGGGGGCTTGCCGCTATGACCCGCCACCATGAGTCCTTCAATCCGCAGCAGCCCGACCCGCTTGCTGGACGATTTGCGCCATTTGAGCAGCAGCTTTTTGTGCGCCTCATCCCACGTTAGCCAGTGTTCGGCTTTCAGGCGGCGGAACAACGCTTCTTCGGTTTCAACGGCATCCACATAGCCCTGTTGCAAGGCTTCCTCGTCCAGATGTGGCGCGGCATCAATCATCGCCCGCACCGCGTCGGCACTCTGCTTGCGCCCGTCCGCGATGCCCTGCACCCACTGGTCGAATTGCGAGTCCAGCAGCCATTCCAATTGTTTGCGGCCTTCGGGCGAGATGTCGCTACGTGTGAACTGGTCGAACGCGCCTTTGTAGGGGCTGATGGCGACGCTTTCCAACTCCACGCCCACGCGGGCAAGGGCATCTTTCAGGAAGGTGGCTTCGCGGCGCATCCCGATGGTATTCAGTTCGCCGCCCGGTTGCATCACGATCTCATCGGCTGCGCTGGCGAGATAGTAGGTGGCGTTGTCGTAGCCGAGTGCGAAACAGATCACGCGCTTACCTTTTGCCCGCAGGCGCAGCAGGCTGCCGCGCAGCGTTTGTAAATCCGCCAACGAGAGCGTCAGCCCGCGCAGATGCAAGATCACCCCTGTGGGACGCGGGTCATCTCCCACGCGCTCCAGCAGGCGCTCCACTTCCACGAGGCTGAGGGGCGGTGTGCCTAGCACTTTCCGGCGTAACCAGCTACGCGGTTCGGGCAATAGCGGCAGTTGCGTGGGTAATAAAATAGTGATGTAATGTACCTTGAAACGCTGCCGCCGCCAGTTACTTAGCTGGAATGCTGCCCACCGAATACCCCGTATCGGATTCAGTCCTTTCAGCAT
>CAIVEA010000185.1 GCA_903904765.1 uncultured Chloroflexota bacterium | reverse complement strand
GATGATGCCCCTTCCACACTTGCCCCACCTTGAACAAACGCTTGGCGACCTCGTACTCGACCTGCTGCGCGCCCGCGCCGAACACCCGGAACTGGTGCTGAGTCCACCGCAGGACGCACGCGGGGATGTCTCGGCCAACGCGGTGCGCGTGACGCAGCACTATACGATGGCGCTGCTGGCCTACGGCTTTCTGCCCGAACAGGAAGAACTGGCAGAGGCGGCCACATGGTTCGCCACGCCGTTCCCCAACGAGCATCACCGCCGCATTGATGCGATGGAGATGAACCGGCTGGAGGCACTGCTGGCGTTGCGACCTGCCGACCCGATGGTGCTGCCCCGTCTGGAGCAAATGACCCGCCAGCGCACCGCCGATGAGTATTTCGATATTCAGGCGGGCGGCCCGGCCTTCGATACGCTGTGGGCGGTGAAGGTGCTGGCACAGGCGCACGAGGTCGGCGTGCTGAACGGGTTGATGAGCGAAAAAGACCTGATCGAGTGGTCGGGGCATTTGGTGAGCGCCAACCACCGCGAGAAAGACCTCGCGCTGGCGCTGCGGATGCGCTGCGAATTAAAGGGAAGTCTGACGCAAGCGCAGCAGAAGAAGCATCTGGATCGGCTGGTGAGCATTGCCGAGCAGAATGGCGGGCTGTGGGGCGTGAGTCAGGATATGCGCGGGATTGCCGAGCAGATGGGGCGGCAGCAGCTTGTGCCGGAGCAGATTGCCGACCACCGCGACATCTTCCGCGAGATGATTTTGTCAACGTGTTATGTAATCGAAAACCTGATGCCGCTGGTGACGCTGTATCCGCATATCGAGATGACGGTGCGGCGGGCGATGGAGACGTGGTGGCAGGTGTTCTGCGGCGAGGGCGCGGTGAACACGCTGCGGGCGCTGTTCCCCAACCCGTATGACTATCTGCTGATCGTGTGCCGCACGCTGGTTTCCGCCCGCGCCTATATGGGCGACTCGCTCATCCGCTGGGTGGCGGCGCACATTCATCGGCGGCTGGCGTGGCAGCAACCGCGTCTGGTCGAACCACCCGACCACGAAAGCATCCGGCGGGCGCTGAAAAACTGGATACGGATTGATCTGAATGCTGCACCGGAGCCGCTGCGCTTGGGCATGTCCGATAGCAACGTGGTGCGGATTGCACCGTATATCGCCAACCCGATGCAACCGGATGATGATACGTTCCGTCTGAATATCCCGAATGCGGATACGCTGATCGTCAAGTTCGGGCCGGTGGACGAGGTGGATCTGGAACGCGAGAATTATGCGCGGCTGCCCGCCAGCATCCGCGACTGCTTCGTGAACATCCCGCAGCCGAGCTATGTGGATGACAACCGCCGCCGCGCCTTCGTCATCATGGCTGATCTGAACCGCTACCGCACGCTATCGGACGCGCTCCAGCGTGTGCCGCAGATTCATGAGGCGCTGGTGCGCGAACTGGGGCCGTTCTTGCTGCGGGTGCATCAGGGGGACGGGCGCGGACGGCGGGCGCAGCACGAGGGTGGGCTGCTCATGCAGTTGTATTTGCTGCCGATGCAGCAGCACGTCCGGCGCATTTTCAACTACATCCTCGAAAACCGCCTGACCGAAGGCGATGGCAAGCAGCGGCAGGCCGTCCAGCTTCAGCGTGATCTACTCGACCAGATCGGTCATCTGGTGCGGCGACAGTTGGAACTGGAAGATTTCCCGATGGCCTGTATGCACGGCGATCTGCATTCGCGCAACATCATGGTGCGGCGGCTGAAGCAGCGCGAACAACCGGAGCGCGAGGCCGAGGTGGATTTTAAGCTGATTGACCTCGAAAAGTTCCGGCGCGGCGGTGATAGCGCGTTGGACGCGGGCGAACTGCTGGTTGATCTGGAACTGATGCGGGCGACGCGCAACATCGTGGATGACCGTGATCCGCTGGTGGCGCTGATGCGGGCGTTGCACACCACCTACACAGCTTTCGCCGAAGAACGCGACGACCCGACTTTCGGGCTGCGGGTGCAGTTGGCGCAGGCGCGGGCGCTGATCCGCGTGGCGAAAGGGCGCACCAAGCAGGGCGAACTGGCACTGAAGGAAAGCCGCAAAGGGCCGGCCATCCGCGTGGCGTATGATGCGCTGAACGATGCGGAGTCGGCGCTGGGGCATTTGCAGGCGGTGGCGACGGGGCTGGGATGATTGTGTACTAGGATGGTGACAGTGAAGGAACGGGGTGCCGCATGAACGATTACCGCGACATTATCACACTGGAACCGGGAAAGCGGGCGGGCAAGCCCTGCATTCGCGGGTTGCGAATCACAGTCTACGATGTCCTGTCGTATCTCGCGGCAGGCATGAGTACCGACGACATCCTGAACGACTTCCCCAGCCTGACCCGCGAGGACATCCTCGCCTGCCTGAGCTATGCGGCTGAGCAGGACAAGAGGGTGCTATACTATAGGGCAAGGTAGAGAAAGTGAGCCGTAGATGGCAGACATCACCTTTGACGAAATTCTGCAAGTTGCACAGCGTCTGAGTCCGCAGCAAAAAACGATCCTGATGCGAAGCCTCGAACTACCGACACCATCCAACAACCTGACACGAGAAATGTTGCTAGACGAATGGGAAGCTATGCGTAAAAGTGGCGTATTCAGCAGGGTGAGCAGTCTGCGTGATGCGTATGCCCACGCCGCCAATGCGAACCTGAGCGATGAACAGTTGGCAGCAGACATCCGTGCATCCGCTACCGCATGGGAACACGAGCTGGTGGAATTTGACAACGATGAAGATTGAGCCGCTTTATGTGGTGGATACCCATGCGCTCATCTGGTATCTCATCAACAGTGAACGATTGGGCAGTCAGGCAAAAACTATTTTTGCCGCAGCTGAACAGGGCGAAACATATTTGCTCATCTCGGCTATTGTCGCTGCTGAAATATATTATGCAAACGTTAAAAACGGATGGTTCCCCAATTTTGACCTACTCTATCAACAGTTGCAGGCAAGACCCTATTTTCGCTTTGTAGACTTTCAGCCCGATCATGTGTTGGATTTCAATTCGGATTCTAATGTGCCTGAGATGCATGATCGCATTATCGCAGGGCTGGCGCGGCGCATGAACGCACCATTGATAACATTCGACTCACAAATTACACGTGCTGGCATCATTCCGGTTATCTGGTGATTCCCCCTCCGACTCACTCCCCCGCTGCCCGTTGGAAGGCGGCTTGATGCTCGCCGTAGTGACCGAGGGTGCTGCCGCGCAACCACCCGCGCACCACTTTCT
>CAIVEA010000184.1 GCA_903904765.1 uncultured Chloroflexota bacterium | reverse complement strand
CCGGGGGAACGCCTACGGCGCACAAGTGTAAATTCCCCCGACCAATCACCCTCTCCAACACGCGGAGTACCGCTTTGGAGAGGGGAAGTAAGATGGTATTACACCCTTCGCCCTGAGGGAGAAGGGATGGGGATGAGGGTTATCCCGCAAAAAACCTACCCTTGAAAGGGGCAGGGGGTGAGGGCTGAAACAAAAACGCCCGACAGGTGATGTCGGGCGTTCGTGAGTCGAGATGCAGGCGGGTGAGGTTAACCCTTCAGGCTGAGGACATACGAGACGAGATCATTAATCTCCTGCTCGGTGAAGATTTCGCTGAAGGTCTTGGGCATCAGGCCATCCGGGAAGCCAGCCACCACATACGCGCTCGGATTGATGATCGAAGTGCGGATGTATTCTTCTGGTGTCTGGTCGGGGATGTTCTGCGCCGCCCAGTCCGCCACGTTCAGTAGGCCGGGGCCGATGAGCTGTTCGGTACGGTCTACATAATGGCAGGTGGCGCAGGCGAAATTGACCGCTTCCTGCTGGGTGTTGAACAACACCTTGCCGTTTTCAGGATCGCCGGGGAGAGCTGCGCTGGCCGCCGCAGGTGCTGCGGTGGGCGGGACAGGGGTCGCCGTCGGCGGTTCGGACGTGAAGGTGGCGGTGGCCGGCAGGGGTGTCGCCGTCGGCGGTTCAGGCGTGAAAGTCGCCGTCGGCGGCAGGCTGGTGGGTGTGGCGGTGGGCGCAATCTCGGTCAGGTGGGCATCGGTGGCAACCAGCGCCGCTTCGGTAGCCTGCGACTGTTCCGACCAGACGGGCTGTGCAACCGTGCCGCAGGCAGCGAGCAACAACGCCAATGTGAGCAGCGTGAGATGAACAACGAGTTTACGAGTCATGGGCAAGCCTCATCGTTATTGTTTGTGAAAGTGTGAACGAAGGCAAGTATAATCTATCGCGCTATACACTGGCAATACTATCTCGAAACAGGAAATCTCCGATGGCTGATCTTCCCGTGATTGATCTGAACCACGACTGGCGTTTTTTGTCGGCGGACGATATGGACCCGGCTTATGGCGTGTCGGCGCTGGACGAATCGGCGTGGGGGGTGCTGCCCGCGCTGGCGGACTTCCCACGAGAGGCCATCGGCTATGATCGTCCGCTGAACTTGCAGCGCCGCTTCGATCTGGAGCCGATTGGCGAGGTGTGCCTGCGCTACCTGTTGGAGGTGACGAACGCGCCCGCCCGCACTGTCATCAGCATCAACGGCTGGCGGGCGGCCACCAGCAGCGGCGACCCGCTGACGGTGGATGTGACCGACTGGGTGACGCTGGAGGACAACCGCATCCTGCTGCAAGTGTTCTCCAAACGCGGTGCGTTGAACGGCGTGCGGGTGTACGCCGTTCCGTGCGATTAAGAACCTCACCTCTCAGTCCCCTCTCCGTGCTGAGTACAGCTTAGGAGAGGGGAAGCAAGACACATCTTTTCCCCTCTTTCTCCCCTCTCCAGCGGTACTCCGCGCTACGGAGAGGGGTTGGGGGTGAGGTTTGAGGGGCGGCGGTGACGGTTACACAATCGGCGTGATGGGCGGCAGCTGCATGTCGGGCGGGACAGGCACATCCAGCAGGCGCAGAAGCGTCGGCGCGACCTGCATCAGCCGCAGCCCGGTCAGGCGTTCGCCGCGCAGATCACGCGCCGGATCGTGGAAGATCAACATGCCCTGCTGTGCGTGGTTGGCATCGTCGGGGCCGGTGTCGTTCTCGTAGACGTGGATGCGCCCCCAGCCCACCGTGCCGATGGAACGCCATGCCAGATCACCAAAATACACCAGCACATCCGGCGCGACTCCGTTCACCTGCTGGTACAACCCTTCCGGTGTGAAGCAGCGCGTCCCGATGGGGCGGCCTTCTTCGTCACCGAGGGCGGTCAGTTTCGCCATCAGTTCGGCGCGGAGCGAGTCGTAGTCCTCCGGCACGACGCAACCCTGCGGTTCGCGGCCTGCCACGTTCAGGAACAGCCGCCCGTAGTAGCCGCCGTCGCCCCATGCCCGTGTGCGCGACCAGTCCACATCCAGCGCATCGAACTTGACCGCGCCCTTGCTCGTATCCGGCGGCTGACGCAGCACCAGATAGCCTTCGCGCAGCAGCCACTCGTTCAGGCAGATGCCGCCCTCCATCTTCTTCGCGCCGTGATCGGAGACGACCAGCACCGAAGTGTGGTCATCCACCAGCGCCAGCAGCGTGCCGATTTCGCGGTCAATCAGGTGATAGTAGTCGCGGATGGCCTGCTTGAAGGGCGTGGCGGGGTCGTGGTGGCGGTGGGTGCTGTCCATGTCCTTCCAGAAACCGTGATGGATGCGATCCACGCCGATTTCGACCATCATGAAGAAATCCCACTCGCGGCCTTTGAGCAGCCGCCGCGCCACCTCGAAGCGTTTGCGCGTCATCTCGTGAATCTGGTCGAGCAGCCACGCTTTGTTGAGGGTGCGGAAGTTCTTCACATCGGGCAGGTAGTCGCCCACCCATTCTTGGATGCGGGTTTTGAGGTCGGCGGGGTAGGTGTAGTCGCTGCTGGTGGAGGGCGTGAGGAAGCAGCCAACCATCTGCCCGCGCAGGGGGCGGGGCGGGTAGGTTTGCGGCACGCCCAATACCACGCTGGTCTTGCCCGCCGCCGACAGCACATCCCACACGCGGTCTACCTGAATGGCACGCGAGTCGGCGGTGGTCAGGCCGTCATAACTGTGGTCGGGACGGTTGCGGAAGCCGTACACGCCCAGCACGCCGGGGTCGCGCCCGGAGAGCATACACGACCACGCAGGGACGGTGATGGCCGGCGTGATGCTCTCCAGTTCGCCATACACGCCCCGCGCCCGCAGGCGGCTCAGGTTCGGCAGTTCGTCCGCCCAGCGTTCAAACACCAGTTCCGGCGCGGCGCAGTCCAGCCCGATGACCAGCACCCGTTTGCGCGCCCCGCGCCCCAACCACCTGCCGATTCCCATACTGAACCTCGCCACCTGTTTCGTCACACGGGTTCAGTGTATCGCGCCGCCTGCGCTGTGGCTATGCCGCAGAGTGGGGTCGAGTATTAGAGATGCTATACTGAGATTGAAAAGTGAGCGCGTGATGATGAATGATTATCACATCAACATCTTTTACAGTCTTGAGGACGAAGCCTATATCGCGGATATTCCTGACCTGAAATATTGCTCGGCGCATGGGGACACGCCGCAAGAGGCGCTGGAACAGGTGCTGATTGCGAAAGCGGAATGGCTGGATGCGGCGCGAGAAAACGGGCGCAGCATTCCGAGACCCCGCTACCGTCCGGCGATCTATCAGGTGGGGTGAGGGGAATCTCAGCAACCGACTCTCACCCCCTCTCTATAGCGGTACTCCGCGTTAGGGAGAGGGGGCAGGGGGTGAGGTTCTTTCTATAGGGGCAGCAACCACCACCCGAAAACCGTAGTAGTTGAACCCGTCGTGCGGGCGGCTGTAGTAGCGGTACGACGCGGCGGCGCGACGCTGATTGTAGAAGAAGGAACCGCCCCGCAGCACCTTACGTTCAGTATTACTATAACCATCTATTATTTCCAACTTCTTGTACTCATTCTGGCACCACTCCCATAAATTCCCTGCCATGTCCACTGCTCCGCACACCGCCGCCCCCTGCGGGTACATCCCCACCGCTGTGCTGCGATCTCCGATGCCGGCTTCAGTGGTGTTGGCTCGCGGGTGTTCATCCCACTCCCCCCACGGATACTTTTTCGCTTCAACGCCACCCTGCGCTGCCCACTGCCATTCCCATTCTGCCGGCAGCCGCACCTTCCAATCGCCCGCCCCAAACGGTTCAAACAATCCGAACTGGCGGTACTTGGCATCCAGCCAGCGCCCGAAGGCCACCGCCTGATACCACGATACGTTGTCTCGCGGATAATTCTCGTATTGCGCCACCGCGCTTGACATGGCCTGCCGTTTGTACT
>CAIVEA010000183.1 GCA_903904765.1 uncultured Chloroflexota bacterium | reverse complement strand
TCCATATCGGTCACTTCTTCCGGGCGCTCACCGATCAGTGCGATCATCAGATGTACATCAGGATAATTCTTGCTGATGGCGTTGGCGATTTCCTTCAGTACGGTAGTTTTACCGGCTTTGGGCGGCGACACGATCAGCCCGCGCTGTCCACGTCCGATGGGGGCGATGAGGTTGAGTAGTCGGGTGGAAAGGATGCGGGGGTTGGTTTCGAGATTGAAGCGTTCGTTGGGATAAATCGGGGTCAGGTCTTCAAAATTGGGGCGGTTCTTGGCTTCTTCCGGGTTTAACCCGTTCACCGCATCCACCCGCAACAGCCCGTAGTATTTCTCGGAGTCCTTCGGGGCACGCACCTGCCCGATGACCATATCGCCGGTTCGCAGATTGAAACGCTTAATCTGTGTCTGGCTGACGTACACATCATTCGGCCCCGGCAGATAATGTTCCGCACGCAGAAAGCCGATGCCATCATCCACGATTTCCAGCACCCCACCGCGCAGAGCATAGCCTTGTTTTTCGGCGTTGTTGCGAAGGAGAGAGAGGATTAAGTCCTGTTTTTTCAGGCGGCTGAAGCCAGCGACGTTGTTATCGCGGGCGACTTGCCTTAAATCCTCTAATGTGCGCTGCTCAAGTTGGGCGATATCCATCTCTGATTGACTCCGGGTTTTCGTGTATGAAGTGGGGGTGGCTGTAAATTAATTAAGGGTTATGGTATGTGATTGCACAACTGAACCATTTCGGTTCACTTTAGCCGCGTAAATTGATGATTAGCGGGTGTTGGCTGTTCAGGGTACAAGCGTGGTGCTGCTATCACGCGAAGGATAGCAGCATTCTAATAGAGATGCAAGTACTCTTTTGCTTCATATCAGCGGATTCTATAGGCTTTCTCACCCCAACCCGCTTTTCAACGGCGTTTTGTACCGTTCGCCCGCCGGAATCTCCAGCGTGAGGCAGTTTTCCGGCACGGGACGCGGGCAGGTGGCGAAGGCCGTGAAAGCGCAGGGTGGGTGATAGGCTTTGTTGAAATCCAGATCAACGCGCCCATCCTCGTCCAGCGGCGCGTATAGGAAGCGCCCACCGCCGTAGGTACTGCGCGCACTGGTTCCGTCCTTGAACACGAACCAGATTTCGCGCTCACTGGCCTCCAGCGCCTCCAGCGAGAGCGCCTGCCCGTTCAGCGTGAACATCACTCGCCCTACGTTGGTCATCGGCTCCGGGTGACCGCTGGAGGTGACGACCTGCACCACACGCGGCGTTTCATGCGCCGTGAACTGGCCGACCACGCGATATTCCGGTTGGATGGGAAACCAGTAGCGCCCCTCGAAGGTTTGCAGCGCCGGATGCTGGCTGTCGCGCACACGGATGGCATAATCGCCACCGCGTTCGATCAGAAAAAACGTCACCGAACCGATTTTCACCAGCGATGCGCCGCCTACCGCATGGTCATGGCGCAGCGTGGCCTGCCGCGTGGGTACGCCCTCGACCGTCACCGTCGCATCGGCGGTGATGTACAACGTCGCCACGCCCGCCGCAAATTCAACTACGCCCAACTGCGCCGGGGCGCTTTCGGGCAGCGTCACATCCGTCAGCGGGTCGCTGCCGAGGGTGTTCGCCCCTTCGTGCAACCAGTGGAGTCCGGTCAGTGTCAGCCAACCGTCATCGGCGCGGAGTTTGGTTTCCACATCGTGCTGCCACTGGCGGATTCCGGCTTCATAGGTCAGTGCATCGGCGGAATGGTCGGTCATGGTTCATCCTCATCCCAACTGCGAACAGAAAACAAAACCCCGGAAGGGCATCCGGGGTCGTGGGAAGTCAGTCTTGATGCGACAACACGACACTAACCCGGATGGGACATCAAGGAAAGTAGACACAGGCCGCAACAGAATGGTGTGGTCAAACGCATCGGTTGGAACTCACTCAAAAGATGGGTTCAAAAGATACCGTGATCGTGAATTTTGTCAAGCGTTTTGTGAGGTTGCAATCGCCCTACTCATCCCCCCAGTCACTCCGTAAAGGTGTATGATAGAGACTGTTGTGCCGCTGCTGTTCTGGTGGGCGCATCAGGCAAAACTCTCACCCTTAAAAAGAATACACCCTCTGTTTCCCCTTCGCCATGACGCGCAGCAAAAGGGGTTGGGGGATGAGGGTGTTGATTATCCGCCCCTTGTTGAAGGAAGAATATCTTGATGACGTTGCAAGCAAGCCGTTTTGACCGCACCATCACCCACAAGGTCGGCCTGAGCTATACGCTCTACCAACCCGCGCCCGATCCCGTCATTGAACGCTGGCCGCTGGTCATCTTCCTGCACGGTTTCGGTGAGCGCGGCACAGATTTATCGCTCCTCGACCTACACGGCCCGACCAAGCTGATCCGCGCCGGACAGAATTTCCCCTTCATGCTGATTGCTCCCCAGTGTCCCATCCCGTCGTGGTGGCCGCTGGAAACCGAATCGCTGCGGGCGCTGGTGGATCATGCGCTAAACGCCTACCCGGTAGACCCGGATCGCGTATATTTGACCGGCCTGAGCATGGGCGGCTACGGCACATGGCATTTCGCCATCGAACATCCCCACCTGTTCGCCGCCATTGCGCCCATCTGCGGTGGCGGCATTCCGGCGCTGGGGGATCGGCTGGTACACCTGCCCATCTGGGCGTTTCACGGGGCGAAAGATGATGTCGTGCCGCTTTCCGATTCCGAGCGCATGGTAAATGGCATCCGCAATCACGGCGGTGAACCGCGACTAACCGTTTACCCGGAAGCCGACCACGACTCATGGTCAATCACCTACGAAAACCCGGAGTTCTGGGCATGGCTTCTCGAACAGCGCCGTCCTTCACGCTAACTGATCTCGCCGCCGCGCCTGCTGCCCACGAAGCCGCCGCTGCCCTACTGGTCGAGGGCTTCCGCGAACACTGGCCGGACGCATGGCCGGATATGAACTCGGCGCGGGAAGAAGTAGCGGAGATGCTGGACGATGAACGGCTCGCCCGCGCCGCCCTCGCGCCGGACGGGGCGCTGCTTGGCTGGATTGGCGGCATCCCCGAATATGATGGGCTGGTGTGGGAACTTCACCCGCTGGTCGTCCGCGCCGATGTGCGCGGGCTGGGGGTGGGGCGGGCGCTGGTGGCCGACCTCGAAAGCCTGTGCGCGGCGCGGGGTGGCTTGACGCTTATGCTCGGCACGGACGACGAGGACAACATGACCACGCTAGGCGGTGCGGATGTGTACCCGGATGTGCTGGGGACGCTGGCGGTCATTCAAGATTGCAAAGGGCATCCCTTCGCCTTTTACCGGCGCTGCGGCTTCAGTCTGATCGGCGTGATTCCAGACGCGAACGGGCGCGGTAAGCCGGATATTTTGATGGGCAAACGCATCGGGAAGTAACGCATCATGAACCCGCAGCCCCGCATCTCGCGCCGCGAATGGCGCACCGTCCTGCTGTATGGCCTGCTGCTGGTGATCGTCACCACGCTACCCTATGCGCTGGCGGGGTTGCGTGCCAGCGGTGGTTGGTCGTACAGCGGTTTCCTCATCGGCGCGGATGACGGCTATTCGTATCTGGCGAAGATGCGCCTCGGCGTGCGCGGTCTGTGGGAGTTCTACCTATTCTATACACCGGAAAATGGTACGGCCTACCCGCTGCTGTTCCTACCCTATATCGTTCCCGGTTGGCTGGTCGGGCGCTTCGTCTCCGCCGCCAACCCCGCCCTGCCCGGGCTGCTGGCACTGGTCTTTCACGTTCTGCGAGTCCTGTTTGATCTGCTGCTGGTGACGGTGCTGTACCGCTTTTTCGCCGCGTTCGTGCGCTCCCCGCGTGTGCGCGGGCTGGCACTGGTGTGGGCGACGCTCGGCGGGGGCTTGGGCTGGCTACTACCGCTGCTCGGTCAAAGCTACTGGCTCGGCTCTCCCCCACCAGAGTTGTTCATCCCGGAAGGATTCACCTTTCTTATCCTGTACAGCCTGCCACATCTGGCGCTGGCGCGGGCGATGCTGTTGCTCGGCCTGCTGTGGGTCGGCAACACAGAGCGCACGGGACGGGCGCGGCGCATCCTGATGGCGGGTGCATGCTGGGTGCTAGTCGGCCTCGCCGTCCCCTTCTACCTGACCGTGATTTACGTCATCTTATGCGGGTGGGGTGTGGCTGCATGGTTGCTGCGCCGCCGTTTCCCGTTTGATCTGCTGGTGCAGGGTGGCGGTGCGGTGCTGCTCACGCTGCCAGTGTTCGCCTACTATGCGCTGGTGTTCAGCGGCGATCCGCTGTTCGCTCAGTGGTCGGCACAGAACACGCTACCTTCGCCCCATCCGCTGCACTATGTACTGGCCTACAGCCTGTTCGCGCTGGCCGCCGCTTTCGGGTTGCGATGGGTGGTGCGCCGCGCCCGCTTGTACACCGCCCCCGCACTGCTGATTGGCTGGCCGCTTCTCGTACCGCTGCTGGTCTATTTACCGATCAACGTGCAGCGCCGCCTATCAGAAGCGATCATCGTCCCGCTGGCGCTGCTGGCGGCGGTGGGGGCGCGAGTGCTGACACGGCGCATCGGACGGCGCGGGCCGCGTATGTTGTTGATCGCCGCCAGCCTGAGCAGCGCCTTTTTGCTATTAGGCGGGTTGTTCGGGGCGCTTTTGCTGGAGCGACCGTTGTTCCGTCCCGCCGAAGAACGCGCCGCGCTGGAATGGCTGAACGCCAACCTGCCCGCCGATACGGTGGTGCTGGCTGCCTTTGATACTGGCAACGTGCTGCCCGCCTATACCGATCTGCGTCCGTTCGTCGGGCACGGGCCGGAAACGCTGTTCTCCGACACGAAAAAAGCCATTACCGAAGCCTTTTTCGGCGGGCAGATGGACGCGGCAGGACGCGCCGCGCTGTATACGGAGTTTGGGATACAGGCCATCGTGTACGGACCGCTGGAACGCGCCCTTGCGCGGGAGTCGAACGCCCCGCCGGAGTGGACTGCCGATGGCGAAGTGGTCTACGACGCAGGCGGCTACACTGTGTACCGCCTGCACGGGTGCAATTCTGGTTGTTAGGTAGACCTTCACCCTGATTGGATAGGGGGACACCTTCGCCATGCCTCTCTATGACGGGCTGACACTTGAGCGAGTATGGGTTATTTTTTGTAGATGGAGATGAGAACATGAAATTAACTTCACAGGTGCATGTAGTGGGCGGCGGTCGCTTCGGTTTCGGGTTGTCCGGCGCGTTGGATTGCCATGTGTATTTGCTCAACGGGGGCGACGAGATGGCGCTGGTTGACCCCGGTCTGGGCTTGAATCACGATTTCGATCAAGTGCTGCAAAACATCCGCGACGATGGTTTGGACATCAAGCGCATTCGCAAGATGATCCTCACCCATTACCACTGCGACCACATCGGCGCGGCGGCGGAAGCGGCGCAGCGGTTGGATGTGGAAGTGATTACGTCCAAGTTTTCCGCGCCTGTTGTGCGTACCGGGGATGAAAAAGCCGTCGCGCTCGATCTGGGGCGGGCGGCGGGCTTCTATCCGGCGGATTATGTGCTGCCCCCCTGCCGCGTGGATACCGAACTGGTCGAAGGCGATGTGGTGAAGGTGGGTGATTTAACTCTGACTGCTTACGAAACGCCGGGGCATTGTGACGGGCATCTGAGCTTCCATTTTGCGGGGAATGACCGCACCTACTTGCTGGGGGCTGATCTGGTGTTCTGGGGCGGCAAAATTCTGCTTCAGAATATCCACGACTGCGACATCGGGAATTACTCGCGCAGCGTGTTCAAAGCGGAGGCGCTGGCGTTCGATGCGCTGCTGCCGGGACATCTGCAAATTTCCCTGCGCGGTGGGCATGAGCATGTGGAGGCGGCGGCGCGGAACTTCCGCATGCTGGGTGTGCCGCCGAATCTGCTCTAGGGGTATTTTACCCTCATCCCCTTCTCCCTCATGGTGAAGGGGAGTAACAAAGGAAATTATACGATTTTGAAGTCCCTCTCCATGAGGGAGGGGGATTTAGGGCTTTCAAGGGTAGGTTTTTTGCGGCACAACCCTCATCCCCATCCCTTCTCCCTCAGGGCGAAGGGTGTAATACCATCTTACTTCCCCTCTCCAAAGCGGTACTCCGCGTGTTGGAGAGGGTGATTGGTCGGGGGAATTTACACTTGTGCGCCGTAGGCGTTCCCCCGG
>CAIVEA010000182.1 GCA_903904765.1 uncultured Chloroflexota bacterium | reverse complement strand
CGCCGCACAGCGCCGCGCCCTGCAACACATTCAGCCCCACACCGCCGCAACCGATTACCACCACGCTTTCGCCGGGGCGCACGTCCGCCGTGTACATGGCTGCGCCCACGCCCGTCGCCACCGCGCACCCGACCAGCGCAGCAACCGCCAGCGGCGCATCCTTACGCACCACAATACAGCTTTCCTGCGGAACAACAGCGTACTCAGCAAAACTCGCCAGACCGGAGAAGTGGTACGTGGTCTGCCCCTTCCACTTCAAACGGGTCGTGCCGTCCATCATCGTCCCCGCCCAGATCGGCTCAATGTAGCTTTCGCACAGGCTGGGCTTGCCGCGCATACAATAGAAGCAGTGACCGCAATCCGGTGCCCAGTTCAGCACCACATGATCTCCCACCTTCGCCCGCGTCACCCCCGCCCCCACTTCGACTACCACACCTGCACCTTCGTGTCCCGGAACAACCGGCATCGGATGCTTGGTCGCACCCGTGACCAGATGATAATCGCTATGGCATACGCCGCTGGCCGCGATCTTCACCAGCACTTCGCCTTCACGCGGACCTTCCAACTGCACCTGATCCACCACGAATGGCTGATGTGCGCCTACCAGTATCGCCGCCTGAATATTCACAATTGCCCCCTAACCGTATGCGTAAAACAACGTGACCGAAATTCTACCATGCGCTATGATTGACGCGAAACACACAGGAGGTTATAGCGTGTCATCTTCTCTTGATCTGCGTTCGGTGCTGGAATTTGCGCTGGATACCGCATGGCAGGCAGGCCGCATTACACTGGGCTATTTTCAAACGGGAATCGTGCCGGAACGCAAATCCGACGAATCGCCCGTCACTGCCGCCGACAAAGCTGCCGAGCAGAAAATCCGGGAACTCATCACCCGCTACTGGCCGGATGATGGCATCATTGGCGAGGAATTTGGCAACCACGCCGGAACATCCGGCTACACATGGACGGTAGACCCGATTGACGGTACGAAATCCTTCGTGCAAGGTGTACCGCTTTACTCGGTGCTGCTCTCACTCACTGATGGCAAGCGCCCTCTCGTCGGCGTGGTGCATTTCCCCGCGCTCAACGAAACCGTGTACGCCACGCAGGGCGGCGGTTGCTACTGGAACGGGCGGCGCACACACGTCTCCTCGGTGGCAACCGTGCGCGAGTCGGTGCTGCTTGCCAGTGATATTGATGCCTTCGACAAATACAACCGCGCCGCACAGTGGAAGCGCCTCGTAGATTCCACTTACTTCCAGCGGACGTGGGGTGACGCTTACGGCTACACGCTGGTCGCCACCGGACGCGCCGAAATCATGATTGATCCCTGGATGGCAATCTGGGACTGCGGACCGTTGCAGGTGATACTGGAAGAAGCAGGCGGAACTTTCACAGATTGGAATGGCAACCCGACCATCTATGCCGGCGAAGCCATCGCCACCAACGGCAAAGTGTTCGATGAGGTCATGGGGTTGGTGCGCGGATAACCACGCACCAACCAGAAGAAGCGAAAACCTAGCTGCGGTTCAGTCTGGGATCAAGTGCATCGCGCAGACCATCGCCCAGCAGGTTGAAGCCCAACACGGTTAACATGATGGCGAGGCCGGGGAAGATGACCATGTGCGGGGCGGAGAACACATAGTTACGTGCCTCGCTCAACATCTGCCCCCACTCCGGCAGCGGCGGTTGTGCGCCGAGGCCGATAAACGACAGCGCCGCCGCATCCAGCACTGCCGTACCCACGCCTAACGTCCCCTGCACAATCAGCGGCGTGAGCGTGTTCGGGAAGATTTGCGCGAACAAAATACGGGCGGGATGTGCTCCCAGAGCGCGTTCCGCCGTAATAAACTCCATCTCTTTCACCGACAGCACACTAGCGCGTACAAGGCGCGAATAAACCGGGATCGAGACAATCGCAATCGCCAGCAGTGCATTTTCTAGGCCGGGACCCTGAATGGTCACGATGGCAATCGCCAGCAGCAGGGATGGGAAGGCCAGCAACACATCCATCAGCCGCATAATCACATTGTCCACCCAACCGCCCGCATAACCCGAGACCAATCCCAGTGCCGTCCCAGCGATAATCGAGAAAATCACGCTCAAGGTACCGACACGTAGCGACGTGCGTGCGCCGAACACAATCCGGCTGAAAATATCACGGGCGTTCAGATCAAGCCCCATAAAATGCTGCGGATCAGTGCAACCGAGCAGCGCCACACACGGCGGACGCGCTGGCAGTTTGCCCGTCTCGCCCGGAACGCCGATCATCGAAAGAATCGGGTCATGCGTGGCGATCACATCCGCCAGCAGGGCGATCACTACGAGAAATCCAATCACAATGAAACCGGCCACCGCAGAACGGTTGCGGCGCAGGTTGCTGATTGTTTCCATCACAATCCCGCGTGTTTCACGGGAAGGTTTCTGTCCAGCATTTAGACGGACAACTTCGGGGTTCGCAGTAGTCATAATCGGTTTTTCGACCCCTTTTAGCTCAGGCGAATACGCGGGTCGAGATACCCGTAAATGATGTCTACAATCAGATTAATCACCACGAAGGCCGCCGCCGTCACCAGCGTCACCCCTTGCACCAGCGAATAATCGCGTGCAGTAATGCCCTCAAACAGCGTTTTGCCAATGCCTGCATAACCGAAGATGGTCTCGGTCAACACCGCGCCCGACATCAACCCGCCGAAACTAAGGCCGATAATCGTCACCACAGGCAACAGCGCATTACTCACGGCATGGCGCATCACTACAGCGTATTCCGACAGCCCTTTGGAACGCGCCGTCCGCACATAATCCTGATTCAGCACTTCCAACACGCTGGAACGGGTCATACGGGCGATGATGGACAGCGGAATAGTACCCACCGCCACCGCTGGCAGAGCAAGGTGGCGCATCGTATCGAGAAACAGCGTCCCGTTGAGCGTCAGTACGGCGTTCAACACGTTCAGCCGCGACACGAAAATCATGAACCCGCTGGCCGTATCGGTTGTTGCCAGCCCCCACACTTCGTAAAAGGCAGCATAATTCGCGCCCGCCGTCAAACGCCCCGAAGGGGGCAGCGCGAACGGCGTGTCTTTGAGCAGCACACCAAATAGGAAGGCCAGCATTAGCCCTAGCCAGAATACCGGCATCGAAACGCCGATATTCGCCCCCAGCATGGTCGCCACATCAATCGCCGAGTTATAGCGATAAGCCGAGATAATCCCTAACGGAATACCCAGTATCACCGCAAAGATCAACGCCGACACCGCCAGTTCAAACGTCACCGGAATGCGTTCTACCAGCAAATCGGTCACAGAACGCCCGAACCGCAACGAATCGCCCAGATCGCCATGTACCACATTATTCAGGTAGATGACGAACTGTTCGGGGATAGACTTATTCAGGCCAAGTCGTTCGACAAAGGCATCGCACACCGCTTGCGAAGCTTTTTCGCCGAGGATAGCACGACATGGATCACCGGGGATCATGCGCCCCAACGCAAAGGTGATCGCAACGATTCCCAGCAAGACAGGGATGGCGAGAATGACACGCCGCAAAACAAAGTTCGACATAGGTTTTTTAGTGGAAAATAGGGGGGCGGGTGGATAAACCGCCCGCCCCCCGGTTAAACAAGACAGACGTGAGAACTAGGCGGGAGCGTTCAGGAACTTGCCGAACAGCGCGCCAAAGTACTCGAAGTTGGTGGTACGCCCCGTGTGCAGCGGGCTGGAAGCATCCCAGATCGCCGTCCACGAAGTCAGCACGTCCTGAGCATCGAAGTCCGACCCATCCGAGAACTTCACGCCCTGACGCAGGGTGAACGTCCATTCGGTCGCGTCACCATTGCCCGACCATTCCGTCGCCAGCGCCGGAACCACGCCGCCGCCACCCAGCTCATAGCCGGTCAGCGATTCGTTGATCTGTTCGCAAGCACGGAAGGTTTCACCATCGGTTTCGTCATTGCAGTACAGGCTGATCGGTTCAGCGTTCTGCATGAAGATGATGTTGTCATCGCTGGGATCTTCCATCACACGGAACTGTTCCGCAGCGAAAGTGCCCGAGTAGGCGTTGGCAATACCAGCCTTGAAGGCCGTCGCGCTCGCGCCGTGAGCAATCGGAACCATCGGGACGAACGAGGCAATTTCGTCATTGGCCTGCTTATACAGTTCGAGGCGCTTAGCAGTGTCCGACAACTGGGCAGCCTGCTTCAGCAGGTCAACCAGAACCGGGTCCTTGTCGCCGAACTGATCGCTGGAGCCACCACCGAAGTGGAAGTCGAGGAAGTTGGTGGCATCAGGATAGTCCGCACCCCAGCCCAGCAGGTGCAGCGACAGCTTGCCCGCGCTAGAGTTGTCGAGGAACGTACCGGATTCCTGCATGTCAATCGTGACATTGATGCCGATCTGAGCCAGCTGCGCCTGCAAATCCTGCGCGACGATGCCCGGCTGCGGCAGATAACCACGAACCACATCGCGGTAGCTCAGCGTGGTTTCAATCGGGAGCGAGAAGCCATCTTCGGCAGCCGCTTCTTCAATCAACTTCTTGGCGGCATCCAGATCATAAGCCGTTACCACAGAATCCGGCGTGAAACCGAAAATGCTGGGGGGCATGAACTGATTGGCAACCATCGATAACGCTTATGGCGCCATGGGCACGAGCGGCATCGGT
>CAIVEA010000181.1 GCA_903904765.1 uncultured Chloroflexota bacterium | reverse complement strand
TCGAGAAACTCGATCGGTGGATTGACCCTCTGAAGATCGTTTCCGGCGGTAATCGTGGTCTGCATGCGGTCTTTGACCGCGTTCGGTACACGCACGCCAACAAACACTTTACACTATATACCCATGACGCACCGCTGGTTGCGCCGGGCGATCCATCGCTACTACGCTTTACGAACCATCTCCCTGATCTCAATCGGGGTGTGCATGTCAACCTCTGGAATAACGCATGGGGGACAAACTTCCCTCAGTGGTTAGAAGGTGATTCAAGTTTCCGTTTCAGGATGGAATGGACATAACCTCGATGGTCACACCCGGCAAAAATTGGTACGCAGTATCCCGATAGAGATGTTCACATTCGCTTAAATGCGGTTTAACAGGTTCGGGGTATGGTCTGCACGGGAGGACTATACCCTATGAATCACTTTGCGAAATGGTCATTTTCCAGACTGGCGACGGGGTGTGGAATCATCTGCCTGCTGTTTGCGGTTTGGATGGCACAGCAAATTGGGAAATATACAGCTGTGTGGCAGCGTGAATCCGGCACAGTGGCATTGGTAGGATTTTATCTATTGTTATTGGCACCGAGTGAGCGCGTGCTAACGCTGGTGCGTAAGCACCTCTTCCGCAAGTCCGAATGAGCGCGTCATCCCCGATCCGCCCAACCCATTCACGATCGTCACATTCGGTTCTGGTCGCAAAATGAGTTCGCTCTTGTCTTTGAGCATCGGGTAAATTCCGTGCCAGCGTTCGGCAATCTCAAACGTGGGCGCTTGCGCGAAATTTTGAAGGTAGCCCATCATCGCTTGATTGATGTCTTCGCGGTCAAACGGATCAAAGGTCTGACCGTATTCATGATGATCGCCGATGGTGAGTTCGCCCATCGCAGTTTGAGACAACAACACATGAATATGATTTTGGCGGTGAAATGGTAGCTCTCGTTCAACCCGTTCTTTATAGTCAGCGAACGAAGGACAGGCTGCGAAATAGGGATAATGCACCATCGTCAGACCGGAACACAAATTCGGCCCCAGTGTCCATCCGTTGGGCTGCGGTTTCGTCCGCAACATTTGCAGTTTGCAGCGATAAATACCAGTGCTGGCATATTCTTGTGGATACAACGTTTCAAAGTCTGCCCCACTGCACACAAAAACCTGATCGGCCTGCCAGTTGCCGATTGTGGTTTCGATATTCGGCAGCGAAATCCCTGTGACCAACGTGCCAAAGCGTAGTTCAACCCCGTACTCGCGCTGCAACCAATCGGGTATGCCCCGAATAGCCTGCCGGGGGTCTATATTTACTTCGGTGCGGCTCCACAACGCCCCTTTTAGCTCCTGTGCTTTGACTGCGGGACTCTTTTCGAGCGTTTGCTCCGGTGTCAAAATCTGACAGTATTCATGTGCTTCCGGGTTCACGCGCAAAAACTCTTCAAAGAGATTCATTTCATCATCGGCATGAGCCACATGCAGCGATCCGCATTCGCGGTAAAATAGATCAGCGCCGCGCCCGGCCTCCAACCAGATTTCGCGGCTACGCAGCGCCAGTTGCAACTCGCGCCCGCTTTTACCAACAATCCACACTTGACCAAAATTGCGGATGGAAGCGCCTACTGCCGGATTCGTGCGCTCGAACAAAACCACTTTCAAACCCCGCCGCGCTGCCGCCAGCGCATGAGCCAACCCGACTATCCCCGCACCAACAACAGCTACATCCACTTTAGAGGAAGTCATGCATCCGTTCCTTATTATGGTTGCTCACCAGACATCAAACGAGCGTTGATTTCTGCCAATATTGGCGGCAAGTCAGCAATACTGCGAATGACGTAGTGGGCACCCGCATTCAGTAAGCGTTCCTCAATCAAACGCACCCGCGTTTCTAAATCAACCCGGCTCAGGGCAGACGCATCAGCTGCGCTCAAACCGAGTTCATTGCCCGATTGTGTCACCCCCACAGTCCACGTCCCCGCATTCAATCCTTCTTCAATGTCTGGTACGGTATCACCGACCTTGACGAACGCTGAAAGCGGAAACACGCCTAAATGGATGGCATTCTGGTAAATCATCCACGGCGCAGGTCGGCCAGTTGGCACCACACTGGGGCAAACAGCAGCATCCGGGATATACCCCTGTTGAGCCGCCACAGGCATCAAAGCATTCAAAATGGACTGGCTGTAACCGGTGGTGGAGCCAATCTTCAGCCCCATCTCGCGGCAGCATTTGATGGTTTCGCGTGTACCCGGTATCAGGTTTGCATACTGCAAGACGGCGTGCGTTTGCACTTCAACGGATTGGCGATACATAAGATTAATATCCGATTCGCTGCAATCCGTACCATGAACTGCACGCCAACGCGCTGCGACATCTGGCATACGTGTAATCGCACGGATATGATCGCGCTTTTCTAGCCCCATCGGGGCACGCGCCTGCGTGATGCTGATTTCAATTCCCTGCTGCCGAAACACTTCGATGAATACTGCAACAGGTGCGAAACAACCGTAGTCAACCGTTGTGCCCGCCCAATCCAAAATGACAGCTTTGAGTGATCCTGTATAGGTGGTATGTGCGTTCATGAGCCATACTTTTCGATAAACTGTTCGACGTGATATAGATCATCCAGACGTTCTTTCAGCGTTTCGTGATTCCAGTCCCACCACGCAATTTCGAACAACTTCTCGATGATACGATCAGAAAACCGTTTGCGAATGGGCTTTGCGGGCACACCAACGGTGATGGTGTAGGGATCAACATCCTTTGTGACCACTGCGCCAGAACCAACCACCGCACCTGTCCCGATCTTTACACCGGGCATCACGATGACATTGTGTCCCAACCACGTATCGTGCCCAACAACACACTGGTGTGAACGCCTCCATTCGAAAAAATCGGAGTCGTCTTCACCAAAACCGTACAGGTTGCGACGGTAGGTGATGTGATGCAGCGTCACCCGTTCCATCGGGTGATTGCTAGGATTGATCCGCACATGAGAAGCAATATTGCTGAATTTACCAATCTGGGTGTAGGTAATCTGGTTATCGCCCGCCGTATAGCTGTAGTCATCGAGCGTTGTTTCCACCAACCAGCTATTCGCTCCCACTTCTGTCCATTCACCAATGTAGCAATCTTTAATCAACACCCCCGCGTGAAAAACAGGCTTCACCCCCAGCGGTTGGGTAGCCAGTGTGGCGTTGTGATCGCCTTCGATATGCTGTGCAATATGTAAAAGTGTCATACGGTCACCTGCTCCGCAAGTTGCGATAACCGCGCCATGTGCGCGTCCCAGTAGATCGGGTGGCCATCCCGCAGCACGGCACGAATACGGGGATGATCGGCAGATTCTTCAACCAGTACCAGATCTGCTTTCAAGCCGGTGGCGATTCGCCCACGATCATGCAACCCAACTGCATCAGCCGGATTTTGAGCGATCAACTTCATCGCTTCATGCAGCGGCAGCACCCCATCCCGTGCCAGTTTGAATACGACTTGCAGCATCGCTGCCGGGTAATAATCCGTCGCCAAAATATCCACCACTCCCGCATGGATGGCATCCATCGCGCTCAGATTACCCGTGTTGGAAGCACCCCGATAGGCATTTGGCGCACCCATAATGATGTGCATTCCACGTTCACGGGCAGCCTGAGCCGCTTCCAGAGTCACCGGAAATTCGCTGATGGTCACACCTAACGCTTGCATCTGTTCAACCTTCGCCAGTTTGTCATCATCATGCGAAGCAATTGGGATATGAGCAGCATGTGCCAGACGGCAGACTTCGGCGGCCACTTCCCAGTTACGGGGTTCATCAGCCACTTCCTGCATCCGTTCCACCATCTTCTCTTTGACTTTGGCTTCTAACACATCACGGGGAATGCCCATCCATTTTTCCATGAAATCCACATAGCGTTCCAAATTGGAATACTGTCCCTGCCCCGGCGTGTGATCCATCAGGGAGACCAGATCAATCAAATTCTCATTGAGCAAGCCTTCCAGAATGGGCGCAGTCTCCGGGTTCGTAATCTCAAAGCGCGCATGAACACGGAAATCCACCATAAGCTGATCGCGCTGCCGCCGGATTACACGGATGATCTCGGTGGCTTTTTCCTGTGTTCGCAAATCATTTTGATGCCATGCAAAACCCACAGCTGCAAATGAGGTGGTGATGCCAGTTCCTGCCAGTCGCTTATCCAGTTCATACAACGCCATATCTACCGGAAAAAAAGCATTCGGGCGCGGCTCGATATCGCGTTCCAACATGTCACCGTGCAAATCAATAACACCCGGAATCAATGTTAGCCCGGCGGCGCTCAAGCCCTGTCCGCTAAATTCCCCTTCGATGACCTCCGCAATGAGCGTCCCTTTGATATTGATGGCTCCACGATCAATCACACGATCAGGCAACACCAGTTTCAGATCAGTCAGCCACATATCCCACTTCCTCTTGTGATGCCATCAAACGAATCTCGGAATCGATCAAATGCTGAATATCTTCGGGATGATGAAATACACCGATCATCGCAACTCCCCGTGCTTTCAATTCAGACAACCGATTTTGCAGGGAGGTGCGCGTTGCTGCGTCTAAAGAGGCCGTCGGCTCATCCAGCAGCAGCAACTGGCGAGGGGCGATCAAAGCGCGGGAGAGATTGACCTTTTGCTGTTCCCCTCCCGAAAAAGTGGTGGGATAGGCAGACCACAAGGCTTCTTTCAAGCCGAACG
>CAIVEA010000180.1 GCA_903904765.1 uncultured Chloroflexota bacterium | reverse complement strand
GGATTGCCGAAGTTGTTGTGCCAGTATGTGCCGTGCAGCGCATACCCTTGATAGAAGTACATGATCCAGGGAACACCGGGCAGATAGTAGCCGGGGCCACTCATGGTTTGCGATGCGTACTTGGCATATACCGTGTAATCGCCTAGCACAGTGGGCGAACCGGGCAGGCCGGTGGACACCAGCACCATCCGCACCAGCACCCCATCCTGAAATGCATACAGCATTTGATCGCTCAAATCCACCACGACCTGACGGCCTGTGCTGATGGTCGCTTGCGGGACATCCATCGCGGCTATCGGCACAGACGAGTCCACGATGCCTAGATCGCCAACAGTGTTAGCGACGGGGATGATGAGTGTTTGCCCGGCGAAAATCTGGTTGGGGTTGGAGAGGTTATTGGCCTGTGCCAGTTCCGTCCAGTTTAAGCCAAAGCGACGGGCGATGCTGGCTAGGCCATCCCCGCGCTGTACCACGTAAGTCGTGGTGCTGCTGCTATCGGCAACCGGAATTGCTTCTGCCGCCGGGGGTTGTTCCGGTGCGATTTGCGGCGCGGCAGGGTCGGTCAGGCTCGGTTCGGCGTTGTCGGTTGCCCAAACGGTTAGTTTTTGACCACGATAGATCAGGTTTGGGTTGGCGATATTGTTCAGTTCGACTAACTGCTGCTGCGTCATGCCGTACTTGGCGGCGATTGTCGCCAGCGTATCGCCATAGGCCACCGTATGGAAGATAGGCGTTCCTGCGACAGTGGGATTTTCGACCACAGCGGGCGTGCTATCGAAACCGGGAATGACGAGGCTCTGACCGGAATAAATGCGGTTGGTGTTGGTGATGCTGTTGGCTTGCGCCAGCGCCGAGACACTCACACCATAGCGCAGCGCAATCCGGTACAGCGTTTCGCCACGCTGGACGACATGCGTGGTTTGCTCCTGTGCCGCAACGGGCAGGATGGCGCTGGCGGTGAGCATCAGAAAGAGCAAACATAGCGACAGTTTGAGTGTGATGCGTGGCGACACGGCACGATCTCCCGATTATTTCGAATACTAGAGTAACCACAAAATTACACGAATTTTTACGCAAGGTCAATGAATGCTCATTTTGAGCGAGGCAGTCACCTGTCTGCCTGCGTTCGCGGGGCGGTAATTGCTGCAACCTTCATTTGACAGTACAATCATTCTCGCATGGTAACAGGGCTGTCCGCGTGGCGGGCAGTTCCCAATGGAACGAATATAAGCGAACGCCTATGCTGGTACGCACGTATCGGTTGACTGATAAGTTTGGTAACGCGCTGCTCAAAAGCCTGTTGCTGCTGACGGACATCCTTCTCGACGGGATGCGGTCGGTAACAGGGGTGATCGGGCGTATTTTGATGCTGGTGTTCGGCGCGGTTTTTGCGCTGGGCTACGGCGTGTTCCGCGTATTACGCGAAATTGTGCGGCGGTTGGTGTGGGTTATCGTCGGTGTATTTCGCTTGTTATTCAGTGTGCTTGGACGCGGCAGCGCGGTGACGGCACGTGCGGTGCAGCGCGGCGGCACGCGAGCAGTTAGTTCTGCCAGCGGCGCGGCTAACGATGCAATGGCACGGCGAGCCGCACAGGCTGAGATGCGTGCTGCGGTGACGGAAGACCCGCTGCGGGTGCAAAACCGTGTATTGAGCCTTGTGACGGTGGCGCTGCTGGCAGTGCTTATTGGTGTGGTGCTGTGGGCGACCAACCCGGCACGCACTGAAAGTGGCGCAAATCCGATGAATGGGAACGCGCTCTTGCTGGCGGGTACGGCGAATCCCACGTCTGGGCCGCTGTTGAGTACACCCGTTCCCACCGCGACCACGCTTCCAGCGGTGCTGGAAGCACGGGGCACGATTGCCTATACCGCCCGCGAAAACGGGCAGGATGATCTGTGGGCGCTGGGGGTGGGTACGCGCACGCCGCTGCGGGTGACGAACAGCCCCGGTGATGAACGCGATCCAGCGTGGTCGCCGGACGGGCGACGCTTGGCGTATGCTTCCAATCAAGATGGCAACTGGGAAATCTATATTGATGATCTGGCGACCAACCAGACCACGCGCATGACCTACGATCTCTCGTTTCAGGGTGAGCCGGGCTGGAGTCCTGATGGCCAGTGGCTGGTCTACGAGAGCTATCAGGGCAGCAATCTGGACATCTATGTGGTTCCGGTGGATGGTTCGCAGCCCGCGCAGCGTGTGACCGAGAACGAAGCGCCGGATTTCGCGCCGGCATGGTCGCCAGATGGACGGCGAATAGCGTTTGTGTCGTGGCGCGACGGCAATCAAGACATTTACGTGTTTTCGCTGGATAACCCCAGCGATGCGGCGGTGGTGAATGTGACCAACACGCCCACCCGCCATGAGAATCGCCCGTCGTGGAGTCCCGATGGTAAGTTGCTGGCCTACAGCGCGGTGGATGAAGGCATCGAGAAGGTGTTCGTCAAATCCACTGAGAATTCGCAAGCTCCGGCGCAGGTGCTGGAGCGCGGTGAGTCGCCGGCATGGTCGCCGGATGGCACGAGCCTGATTTACACGTTACCCTCGATTGAAGGTACGCAGTTGGTGGCCGGGCCGTTCAGCGCGGAGGGTATTTCGACGCTGGTGGTGGGTGTGCCGCAGCGTGCCAGCCATCCCACATGGACGGGAACACCGTTGCCCGCTGCGCTGGTGAATAGTGGCGGATTGCCTTCCGGTGCGCCGCAGGATTTGTATATCGAGCAGGTTGCGCCAGCCGATACCGATGGATTGTTCCGCTTGGGGCAGCTTTTGAACGTGGAAGTAGCGCGTTCAACTCCGTATTTGAGTGACAAAGTGAACGACTCGTTCAATGCCTTGCGCGAACGGACGCTGGATCGGGCAGGGTGGGATTTTCTCGGCGAACTGGATGATGCGTTTTGGAATATTGACCGTCCGCCGCAGCCCGGAGAGGAACGCCGTAACTGGTACATGACGGGACGCGCTTTCGGCATTACCCGCAATTTGATCGCCGGTTTCCCCGCTACGATTGAGATGGTGCGCGAGGATTTGGGTGTGGAGACGTACTGGCGGTTATATGTGCGCGTGCCGGACGAAGCGCAGGCTGGACAACTGGGAGAACCGCTGCGTTCGATGCCGTGGGATGTCCTCAGCCGCAGCGCCGGAGATGTGCAGGCATACGATCAGGGCGGGCGGCTGAAATCCACCATTCCTAGCGGCTACTATGTGGATTTTACGCAACTTGCTGAGGATTATGGCTGGCAACGCGCAGCGGCGGGCGGTGACTGGCGGGCGAATATCAACAGTATGAACTACTGGTTGTTTGAAAAGACCGAGGGACTAGACTGGTATTCGGCGATGCGTCAGTTGTATACCGACGCACAGTTAGGTGGCTTTGCGCCTACCGCAGTCCCACAACCCACCGCTGCATCATGAAGCGCAACCGCGAAGGATTTCCTGCTTTCTTGCTGGTGTTGGTTGCGGCCAGTCTGTTCGGCGCGTTTGTGTGGTTCAATGCGCGTTCGTCAGAGGGCATCCGCACGATTATCCCCACTCAGGCGGTTGCGACGGAGAATCCGCAGTCGTGGCAGACCGTCTTACGGGAGGGCTTCGGTAGCAACAGCACCCCGTTGCCGACAGTGGCTATCCCGACGGCTTCATTTGCGCCGCCCACGCTGGTTCCTGTGGGCGCGGATACCAACCTCATCCCGATTGCGCCGGATGAAGTCAGCAACAATTTGCAACCCACCCTGAATGCGATTGTAACGGCCACCCGCCCGCCGCCCACCGCGCAAGTGGTTTCGACGGTTGCTCCGGTGACGGAACAGGCCGTGACCCGTCCGCCAGCCGAATGGAAACCGCCGCCGCTGATGCCTCCCATCAACCGCGACCCGCTGGGGCGCGTCCTGAAGCCCGAAGAGCTCGGCGATACGCTCTACCTCTTCCGGTCGGAGGACCTGGTCCACTGGAGCTACGTCGCGCCCTTCTACCGGGCGAGCCCGAGGCCCACCGAGGATGACGAGGATT
>CAIVEA010000179.1 GCA_903904765.1 uncultured Chloroflexota bacterium | reverse complement strand
TATCGCCATCCGGTTGGATGCCCGTTCGGATGTGTCCACAAACGATGGTATCACCTTCGACAATATCACGATCAAGAACTACAGCGAAGTTACCCATAAATTGTGGAACACGACTACCAGCGTGACTGCGCTCACAGGTGCGCCGACAGCGGGTGCAGGCAACGGGCCGCGCTATGTGGATGACATTGACGCGCCTGCGGATTGGTGGTCACGGTGGACACTGGGTGGTCAGTGGACGGGTGTGGATTGGGAACAGCACAGCGGTACATGGTCGTTGCACGATAGCCCACCCGAAAATACCACCTACCTGCATGCGACCAATAACGTGCTGGAAATGAACCGCATCATTGACCTGCGTGGAACGTCGAAGAATGATGCACCCACTCTATACTTCTGGTCACGTTATGCTATCGGTAGTAGCGACAGCATTCGTGTGGACATCGCGCCACAGTACCAGTACGAAATGACCAAGACCCCAATTCCTCCTGCGACGACTACTCCTACGCGCCGCAGTCGTCAGGGCTACAACTACCTGTTCGATTGGGGGTCGGATACATCGTATACCGCAACTAGCTCTTATGAAAGCGTGTGGTCAACGGGGCCGGATGTCATTCAGAACACATGGGAACGGGAGCAGATTGATCTGCGCCCGTATGCGGATGACCCTGCGACGGCTACCGTCAATGAAGGCAAGCGCATTCGCATACGGTTTGTGCTGAATGCCACACAGGGCGCGAGTGGTTTGGCTGATGGCTGGTTCATTGATGACATTCGGATTGAGTTCCGTCAGCCCCGTGTGTTCAGCCTGCCGTTCTTCGATGCCGCGCAGAACACCTCGAACTGGGTTACGGAAGGTCTGTGGGGGCTTGACCCTGAATACTGGCGTGGTTCGGGTGGTGGCCCGGCTGCCCTCGGTCCCGATCCGTATGACTACTGGTATTTTGACTGCATCCAGTGGATGACCACTCCGGCTTCTACAACGGGAAGTACGACGGCTATCAACTGCACAACTACCAACACCAACACCTTCCTGAATGCCATCACGCGCACAAAGGCTGGCACCAACGCATGGTTGGCAGCACGTACAGGGTGGAGTACGCCCGGTTACTACCTATCGGGTCAGGAAACCTCGGTGAACCATGACTTTGGCACCAGCACAAGACCGCCCGGTGCGACTACCAGCACATGGGATAATAGTTACATGGGGCGCTGGATACGACCGATCTCAGTTCAGGCGGGTGAGTTCACATTCATCACTACATCGGATGATGGGGTTCGCCTGCGCTATGAAGATGCCACTAACACCGCGCCTGCGGGCTGGAACATCATCAATAACTGGACATCCGGGCGAGGACGTAGTGTTGATCTGGCAACGGTCAGTCTGGCGGCTGGGGATTATACGCTCATCCTCGAATGGTTCGAGTTGGATAACTCCGCTGTGATTATCCTTCAGGTGGGTAATAACAACTTCTCGTTCAGCGATAGCCCGAAGGCTGGCGCGGGAACGGGTTTCCCCACCGTGCGGAGCGTGCCAAACGGGAACTCCTCACTGATGCTGGATGGTGTGTTAGACCTGACCAACCCCGGTATCGCTGCGGCACTGTGGATACCGCGCATGTACTACTACACGTACTATGATCTGGTTTCTGGCACATCGGCCCGTGTAGAAGTGAGTCAGGACGGTGGTTTCTCGTGGATACAAACGGGTCTCAGTTCGAACTGTCCTGCTGGCGTTAGCAGTTGTGGTTCCACCATCAGTGGTGCGACAACGCGCCTGCCACCGACTTATGACTGGATACTGCGCTCCAGCGACTTCCGAACGTATGCGAACAAGAGCATCGGCCTGCGCTTCCGCTTAACGACGGGGAGCAGTGTGGGCGATGGTTGGTGGCTCACCGACATTCAGGTGAACAACTAATCGCTCAATCGAGCATAGGTGAGAGCAGGGGGCTTCGGCCCCCTGTTTCATTGAATGTTGTTTTCTTGTGATGACCGGTCATCATTCTGATTTCTTATCGAAGTCCAATGGTTTGACCTGATCGTTTCCTGATAAACTAGAGGTAATCTATAACCTGACAGAGAGGTTGATTGTGACGGGTATCCGCGAAACACAGCAGCCGATGGGACATCTGTTTGTTCTGGTAGGGCCGCCCGGCGTAGGGAAAAATGCGATCATGAAACCAGTCATGGCGCGTATGACCCATCTCCTCCAACTACCGACGGCTACGACACGCGCCATCCGCCCGACTGAGCAAGAAGGGCGCGAGCATTACTTTTTCACCCGCGAGGATTTTGAGGCGCTCATCCGCGAAAATGCTTTGATTGAGCATAAGGTCGTGCATGGCAACCTGTACGGGATGCTCCGTGATACGGTAGCCGATGCGGTGTGGACTACTGAGAATGATCGGATTGCTGATGTAGACATCCTCGGCGCGCTGGATGTCAAAAATCTGTATGCGGCGAATGTAACTTTGATTTTCATCATGCCGCCTTCGGTGGAGGCGCTGCGCGACCGAATGCGCGAACGTGGCGAAACGGATGAGTCCATCGAAACCCGCTTACAGCGTGTGGATATGGAACTGAGCATGGCAGACCGCTGCGATTACCTCGTTATCAATGATGTGTTTGAGGATGCGGTGGACATAGTGTGCGGCATTGTGCTGGCGGAACGCAGCCGCCGTGCCATGTTCCAACTGCGGATGCGGCAGCCTGAATTGGCTTGAAGCTCAGTGCAGATCAGCAAACATTCCTGAATGGGGAAGCGGAATATGACGGATGTCTCGTTCTGGCAGGCACAGGGCGCTGTCCTTGCGCCTGATGGAATCCCGCTGCATTTTGGCGATCAGCAGGCCGAGTATGTGGCGGCACTGGAACAAGCGGTTGTAATGGATCGCTCGCACGAAGGACGCATGTGGGTCGAAGGGCGCGATCGGCTGGCGCTGCTCCAGCGCATCTCGACCAACCACGTATTGGCGCTGCGGCAGGATGAAGGTTGCCCGACGATTTTGACCAACCCCAACGGGCGTATCTTAGATCGGCTCATGGTCTACCATTGCGGCGAACAGGCGCTTCTCGTCACGGAACCGGGGCGGGGAGAGGCCGTGCGCGGGTATTTGCAGCGGCAGATTTTCTTCAATGATGATGTGCGCTTGAGTGATCTCTCGACCACAACGCGATTGCTAGTGCTGCATGGCCCGTTGGCGGATGCGGTGGTGGCTTCGTATATCGGATGGTCGGTAGAAGGGCTTGCGCCTTTCGCGGCTTTCACCGTTCTCAAGAATGAACTTAGCTTGACATTCCTGCGGCGCAAGGCGCTGAGTGGCGGGCATTGGGCGATTCTCGTTCCGGCAGCGGCGGCGAACCGCGTGTGGGATGATCTGCGGGCGGTGGGTAGTACACCTGCTGGATCGCTGACGTACAACGTGCTGCGTATTCGCTCCGGGCGACCCGGCGTTGGGCGCGAACTAACTACCGACTATATTCCATTGGAAGCAGGACTATGGGATGAGGTTAGTTTCAACAAAGGCTGCTATACAGGACAGGAGATCATCGCCCGTATGGAGAGCCGGGGACGACTGGCGAAAACGCTGGTTCATCTGCACTTAGCTGCACCTGTCGAAACGCCTGCTGCGTTGGTACTGGACGATAAAACGGTTGGAACGCTGACCAGCAGCGTACTTGCGCCGGATGGAGTGGTGTACGGGTTGGGGTTCGTGAGGGTGGGGCAGGCCACGCCCGGTCAAACCTTGAGCGTCGGGGATGACCGAATCCGCGCTGACATCATGGCCTACGCCGGAGCGCAGCCACCGATTAGCGGGGACTAGCCGCGATCACGACGGCGGCGGGCTGTCGAAGAACAGTGACCACCACAATTGCCAGTTTTCCGCCTGCGGCGGCGTGGTTTGCGATGCAATTTCCAGTTCGGCCACCGGAGTCGTCTGTAGATTGTTAGCAGACGGCACAGGCACGATCAACACTTCGCCCGGACGCACCATTTTCCCCTCATCGTGCGCCCATGTCTCCACATACGAATCGCTCTGCACATAATCGCGCTCCCGGATGAGATCGGACTGTTCGCGTTCGAGTCGGTCAATTTCGTCTGTCACTTGCTGATACAGCACGCTCAACGGTTGACCGGCGGCGACGAGGCTGGTGAAGTTCAAGCCCAAGATGAGGCCGATGGCGAGGATGGCGGCGAACATGATTTGCAAGCCGGAGAGTTGGCCGGTACGTTTGCGGGGCAGCTTGGGTTCGGGAGACATGGCGGCTGCGCGATCCTCACTCGGACAGGCGGCGGATAGGTAACGGCTATTGTCTCACAGGCGCGGCGCAGAGGCAACAAAAAACCCGGCTTGT
>CAIVEA010000178.1 GCA_903904765.1 uncultured Chloroflexota bacterium | reverse complement strand
GCTGTACGGCAAGGGCGAAGTGACTGTCGAAGGCGGGCAAATCAAGCTATCGCTGCCCGCCCGCGACGGGGTGATCTTGAGCGCAGGCTAGAACACGGGATTCGCACGGAGCGCAGGTTCAGCCTGCGCTCTGTATCCTTTCAAAGAGCAAACCGCAGAACCACCATTCATCGATTCCAGTACACTTCGGTCACATAGGGCAGCATCACGCGCCCGTCGGCTTGATGTTTTGTGAACAATGCTCGCGCATCGGCGATCATTGGTTCATAGGTTGTGTCCCCCGGCAGCGGCAGGTAAGAGGCGGACATCAGCCGCGCCATGAATTGTTCCCAGCCTAGCATCTGCTGGTTGGAAATTTCCCGCGTATGAAAGCCCATTACGCCGAAGAAATCAGCAAGCTGCTGCCCTTCGCCGGTGGATGTGGTTTGCACCAAGCGTTCGCTGCCATCCAGATCATAGCGCCCCACCAGCGCGTTGTAGGCTTTTAAGAAGCCGTCACCCTCGCTGACCGGATTCCGGCGCGTATTCCAGAACAGGCAAATGTGGCCGCCCGATTTGCAGATGCGGTCAAATTCCGCCCGCGCTGCCGCGTGTTTGAACCAGTGAAACGCCTGTCCTGCAATTACCACATCCACGCTCCGATCCGATAGCCCGGTGGCTTCGGCAGTGCCATCGCTCAGGTGAAAATTGGGACGTGTGCCATATTCGGTTTGGGCGACGGCACGCATGGCCGGATTCGGTTCCAGTGCATAAACGGTGCAGCCATAATCGAGAAACAATTCCGAGGAGATACCCGTTCCTGCGCCGATATCTGCGATGATTCGGTCAGGCGTTAGCCCGATTTCTGCCGCTAGCAGATCAAGCATGGCGCGGGGATAGCGCGGACGGGAGGGATGGTAGTAAGGCGCACGCCGGCTGAAGCGTTCGGTGGAGTCCATGCTCATGATTCACATTCCTTCGGATGAGGATCGCGAACGGGCGGGAAAATCAAGTTGTCGCTGTTCCCCGGTGATGGCGTGATCTAAAGCGCGGGATAGGGCTAGAGCGCGGTTGCGCCGAACCGCCCTCGCAGGTAATCCCCTATCGCTCGCAGCATCATGCCGCGCAACGGGCGCTGATCTCGCCACTTGGGTTTGAGCGACCAACTGAGGAAGGTGCGGATGTATTCTATCCACACTTTCACCCATGTGGACAAACTAGCGCGGGTCTTTTTCAGGAACAGGAAGCGGTTGCGCGTCATATAGTAGTAGGTGCGTGGTGAAGCTGCCCGATCCTGTATCGAGATTTTGTGCCAGATCATGGCAGTGGGGATGAGGAGGGCGCGGTTGCCGCCCGTTTGTGCGCGGACGCACCACTCGGTTTCTTCGTAGTACATGAAGAACTGATCGTCCAGTAGTCCGGCTTTTTCCCATATTGACCGCCGCGCCATCAACGCGCACCCACTGACGAAATCCACCTGAAACGGCGCAGAGCCGAACTGGCTTTTGTCCATCTCGTTCAGGCCAATCATGCGGGTTGTTCCGTTGCGCCAGTCAATCGCACCGCCAGCAGACCAGATTTGGTCGGGGTTGGCGTAGTAGTAGATCATCGGCCCGGCGATGCCGATGGTCGGGTCGGAATCCATGACGTGAATCATCTCGTTCAAAAAGTCCGGCGCGACGATGGTATCGTTGTTCAGGAGCAGGATGTAGTCCGCGCCTTTTTCCAGCGCCTTGCGGATTCCGATGTTATTCCCACCCGTAAACCCCAGATTGGCTCCGGTCTGGATGAAATCCACTTGCGGATAATTGGCGTGTATTGCTTCTTCCAGCCCATCCCCGGAATTATTGTCCAGCACGAGGATGTGGACATTCGCATAGGTGAGGTGGCGTAGGGATGCGAGGCAGTCCAGCGTGTCCTGTCGGGCTTTGTAGTTGAGCAAAATGATGCTGATGAGAGGCGGCATACCTTTTCCTTGATTCAGGCGACACGGACGAGATTCAGGATAATGCAGACTATCCTAACGCATCCACGCGAATAGCCTTTATTGCACACTAGCAGCACCACCTTTCGCAAGGCTAACGAAGGTGAGTGTCGGTGCATTGCTGCCCGCATCCTTTGCGGAATGCCCGCGCATGGCATACACTTGAAGCGTCAGCGGACAAGGCATTTGAAGGAGAATTTTATGGGCACGTTATTGAAAGGCGGCACGATTGTTACGGCGGGCGAGATGGTCCCGGCGGACGTGCTGATCGAAGGCGAAAAGGTTGTTTTGATCGGTCAGAATATTCCTTCACGCGGGCATGAAGTGGTCAACGTGAAGGGCAAGTACCTGATGCCCGGCGGCATTGATGTGCATACGCACCTCGATCTGCCCTTCGGCGGCACGTATAGCAACGATGATTTTGATGTCGGCCACAAGGCGGCGGCCTTCGGCGGCACAACCATGCACATTGATTTCGTGATTCAGCCCAAAGGGGGCAGCCTGCGCGACGGCCTGAAAATCTGGCAGGAGAAGGCCAAGCCCGCCCAGATTGACTATGGTTTCCATGTGGCGGTCACTGATTTGCGCGACGATGTGATGGCGGAAATTCCTTCTATGGTGGATGAAGGCATCACCAGCCTGAAGCTGTTCATGGCTTATAAGAACGTGTTTCAGGTGGACGACGGCACGTTGTACAAGGCCATGAAACAGGCGGCGGCGCACGGCATGATCGTGATGGTTCACGCCGAAAATGGCGACGTGGAAGAACAACTACGGAAGCAACTGCTGGCGGAGGGTAAGACCGATCCTGTGTGGCACTACTCGTCGCGCCCGCCGGAGATCGAAGGCGAGGCCACCAACCGTGCTGTGGTGCTGTCCGGCATCACCGGCTGCCCGCTGTACGTAGTACACATGACCTGCGAACAGTCGGTGGATGCGCTGCGGCGCGGGCGTGCGGCGGGCTACCCTGTCATGGGCGAAACCTGCGTGCAATACTTCCACATCACCCGCGACAAGCATCTGGGCGCGCCCGGCTTTGAAGGCTCGAAGTACGTGTGTTCGCCGCCCGTCCGCAACCCAGAACACCATGCGATTCTGTGGAAGGCCGTCAAGGATGGCACGCTTCAGGTGGTCAGCACCGATCACTGCGATTTCTGGTACGAAGGCGGCGTGGGGCCGTGGCAGGAATGGGGCAAGGCGCACAACGGCGGCAGTTGGGTGGAATACGAGA
Source organism: uncultured Chloroflexota bacterium (assembly GCA_903904765.1). The sequence goes on along the minus strand of CAIVEA010000178.1, from coordinate 1,278 downwards.
AGCAAGACCCCAGCTATCGCCGTCCGGGTAAAGAACTGGGCAAGGGTGACTTCTCTAAGATTCCCAACGGTCTGCCGGGCATCGAAGATCGTTTGATCGTGATGTGGCATCTGGGCGTGAACGGCGGCAAGATTTCGCCCTCGCGCTTTGTGGAACTGAACTGCACCAACCCCGCCAAGATTTTCGGCTGCTACCCGCAGAAGGGGACGATTGCGGTGGGTTCGGATGCCGACATTGTGGTGTGGGACCCGAACAAAAAGCACACCATCAGCGTCAATACCCACCACATGCGCTGCGACTACAATATGTACGAAGGCATGAAGGTGAAGGGTGTGCCGGTGCAGGTGTATCTGCGCGGCAACCGCATCGTGAATGGCGAGATGTGGTTGGGCAAGAACGGCGAGGGCAAGTTCGTCGCCCGCAAGCCGCACGCGCCCGTGATCTAGTCCGCTGAACCGTTTTTGCAGTGAATCAACAGGGCGCGAACACTCGCGCCCTGTGTGTTTATGCTAACTCAGGTGGATGCCATTGAGGTTGGCGAAACGATGGATAAACCTCATTGGCTTCCCCTCTCCGTGCGGAGAGGGGATTGCGGGGTGAGGTCGCAACGCGCAAGCGCAAATTCCCCCGACCCTTAGGGGTGAGGTTGCGGGTTACGAGGCGGCTTTGTTGGCGGCATCCATTTCCTGCCGGACGGTCTGGTACAGCGTTTCGGCACGCAACTGACCGAGCGAGTAGCACGCGCCACCCATGCGCTCCGCCAGTTTGGAGGCCAGCCCCTGATCGAAGGCCACATGCTCCATGTTGATCGTCACGGTCTTGACGTTATCCAGCTTGAACATATCCGCGATGCGGTTGCTTTCTTCCTGCGGCGACAACGTGCTGAGCGAGACATTCCCTGCGCCATCTGTGAGCAGAATCATCAGCGGAATTACATCGGGATGCAGGCTTTTCTCGCGCTTGATGCAGTCGTAGGCCATCATCAGCCCTGCCGAAAGGGGTGTTTTGCCGCCAACGGGGATGTTCTGGAGCGCCTCTTTCGCCAACTGCACCGAGTTGGTGGGCGGCAAAATCATGCTGGCACGGTCTTTCTGGAACACGACCAGCCCCACGCGGTCACGGCGCTGGTAAGCATCCGTCAGCAGGGACATGATCGCGCCTTTGGTGGCCTGCATACGCTCCGAAACCGCCATGCTCCACGAGGCATCCACTACGAACAGGATCAGGTTGGCAGTGCGGCGCACGCGCACTTTGCGCTGCAAATCGCTGCGGCGCAGG
>CAIVEA010000177.1 GCA_903904765.1 uncultured Chloroflexota bacterium | reverse complement strand
TCCGTCGCCAGTTCCAGCATGTTCGAGTCTGTCAGCACAAGGAACGAGTCCAGCGAGCCACCGCTACGACTCATGCGAATGCCTATCAAATCGTTCTGCCGCGCCTCGAAGGTGTAATACTTCAGCGGTGTATCCGCCGTAATCTCATCCTCAATAATGCCACCCAAACTCAACGGCACAGCGGCTTGCGGCGAATTGCCCAACCCGCTACCCTGCGCCTCTTTCAGCGTCAGGATGAAGCGCCCGCTGGATGTGCCAGAAGCCTCGCCATAACGGGTGGCAACGATGATATACGTGCCATCTTCAGGGATGAGCAGCGCCGTCAGCGTCGCATCCAGCGAACCCGAACCGAGAACATCATCATTATCCGCAATCACCTGTGCGCTGCTGTTCACCACCTGCACATACGGGTCGAGATCGCCTGAATCGCGCAGCATTTGCACATTGACCAGATCACCCCGGCGAGCGCGGAAGCTGTAATACACCTGCGGCTGCATGTTAGTGATGTTGTTGATGACCGAATCGCCGTAGCGTAAGGCACTGCCGGATTCCGAACTCACGCCGATGCGCTCCATATCCAGCGTGAACGAACCCGTCGTCGTGCCTAAGTTGCTCCCGAAACGGCTGATGATGACGTAGTAGCGGTTGCTGCGCGGGATGGTCAGCGCGTCAATCCATACATCACGACTGCCCCGGCTGTCGTCCCCGCTGGCAACCAGCGTCCCACCGTCATCCAAAATCACGAGCGTCGGGTCGAGGTTGCCGCGTGTGGCTTGCAGGCGCATCGAGATCACCTCGCCGCGCATCCCATCGAAATAGTAGATCAGGCGCGATTCAGCATTCGTGATCTGTCCGGTCAGTTGCCCGCCGAACGTCACGCCTGTTTCCGGGTCAGTCTCCTGTGCCGCTGCCCCGTGCAGGCACACCAGCAGCAAGAACAGCATACCCACCACACGCCGCATCAACAGCCCTCTCGTCCTTTGAATGCCTACCTTGATTATAGGATGTTGTACGACAAGGACAACAGCATTCAGGCGCGTTCGCCGGTGTAGTGGCGTTCGCCTGCCAGAATTTGCTGCATGCGGAACAGATCGGTACGCGAAGTCAGATCGAGGCTGATGGGCGTAACCGATACCACTCCCTCATGCAGCACCGCGTACACATCCGAATCCGGCTCAGCTTTCGAGGGGTCGGCATCGAAATGGTAGCCCAGCCGCCCGATCTCCCCCAGCGCCACCCGTTCCGGGCGTGTGGGCCAGAACACGCGCCGCCGCGACAACCGTGTGACTCGCCAAGGGGTTTGCAGCGTCGCGCCTTTCGGCACTTCAATCTTCAGCACATCCACATCATCTGGTTGGCTGGGGTGCTGGAGCAAGCGCAGCCCGAACTGGCGCGAGAACGCCGCTGCCGGGCCGAAATCCACATCCCGCGAATAGCTCATGTGCAGGTCAATGCTCATCCCCTGCGACACCGCCAGTGCCGGAACACCGAAGCTGGCCGCCTCCAACGCAGCGCCCACCGTGCCGGAAATTGTCACGCCGTTGCCCGTGTTCTCGCCATAATTAATGCCCGACACCACCAGCGCCGGACGGCGATCTGCCAGTTCGAGGATGCCGTGCTGGACGGACTGTGCGGGCGTGCCATCCACCGCAAAAGCGCGGTAGGCAAACAGCGCTTCAGGGTTCTCGTAGGCGATTAACCGTCCCTCACTGGATACGGGCAGACTGCGCCCCATGCCGGACTGCTGCACACGCGGCGCAGCGATCAAAATATCGCCCACATCGGCGAAAGCCTCTGCCACCGCCCACAGACCGGGCGAAGCAATACCATCATCATTGGTGAATAGGATTAAAGGACGTTCTTCAGACATTCGCGCTCACTTACTCAAGCCGCCTTCTGCGGCAGGATGAAACATTCACATACAACCACACCCACATTAAGAATACATCAACAATCAACGGTGTTTCGTATCACAATCGGTTAAAAAACAAAAAGACGGCCTGATGACCGTCTTTTGAGCATCCAACCAATCACGCAGAGGCAGCTATTTCAACCGACGGTCATACCGCACTTCCACATCCAGAACCTTAGCGATGTGCAGCGCGGCCATCTGAAGATCGGACTGCGCGATATAGGCCGTCAGGGGAACAACCCCATCCTGCACATCAGCTTCCGGCGGTTGCTTCAGTTCTACCGGATGCGGCTGATTTAGCAGCAGGCGGAACGTGCCATCTTTCATATACAGGTTGAGTTCGCTGTGATACACCGTGCGCTTCTTGCCCTTGCGATTCACGACTTCGCTCACGTACAGGGCTTCAATCTCGCGCTGTTCCACGCGCCAGCGTTCACTCGCACCACGCAGGGCAGCCACGCCCGCCGCATCCACCGCGATCACCCGATGGGCACGGAGCAGTTGCCCGATCAGCATCACAATCATCACCAACAACAGCACTGCCACGCCAAAACCTACCAGCGGCAGGAAATCCGGCTTGGTCATCGCCAGTGTGCCTTGCAACGACAGCACCGCCATCCCCACATAGGCCACAATTAGTAGCGTATACCACGCAATCCGTACCTGTTTGCCATACATCCAGCTCGACGCACGGGTAAACCGCAGTTCGCTGCCTTCATCCTGCGCCAGCGTCCACTCCTCAAAGCTCAGCGGGAGATCGCGCAACGGCGGGGGCGGCGGCAAATCGGGCGGTTCGGCAGCGGGCGGTTCTGGCTCGATCAAGTTGAACGGGCTGCCAACGGCTCGCGCCAGCGCATGTCCGGCATGGGTGGCTGGTTCGCGGAATACCGTCGGGTCAGGATCAGGCCACGAAGCCATCTCGCACCAGCGGCTACCGCGCTGCATCACCAGATCGCCAGCGAACAGCAACCCTAGATGCCACGAGTCATCATCGTAAGAATACCCCAGCACGACGCACTGAATGGAATCCGGCGGGAGCGTGCCATCCGAGGGCAGTTTGCGCTTGGAGGCAAACAACTCGTTATAGTGCATCGGCTGACCGACGCTTGCCTCGACCAGCAATCGTTCCTGCCCGCCACTGTTAGCCAGCAGCGACCAGCGATCTACACTCATCTCAATAATCAGGTTGCCAGCAGCCGATATGCGATCCATGCGTGTTTTGCTTTTTATCCATTTTCAAACCGCGACAGTGTATCTCACACCACTGGTCATGACCAGTATTAAATCCGCCGTCCAGCAAAGTAACGCATGAGTAAATCCTTACGAACGAATAAAAACACCAGCAACCCGGATAAGAACCCCGCCACATGTGCCACCGTATCCACGCCACCCTCTTCCCCAGTCTGAATGGTGATGATCGAGGGTAGTGCATTCTGGATTAGAAAGCTGATGAGCAACACCCATGCTGGCAGGCGAATCGTCCAACGCCACAGCGGCGCATCCTGTACCGATTTCATCCCGACGATTGTTTTGAGGATGAACACCACCGGCACACGCAGCAGGATGCCCAGCCCCCAGAACGAGGTCATCAGCGCGCCGGGGAACAAGATCAGGTATGCGCCCATCACCCCAGCGATTGCGCCGCTTGCGCCGATTCCCGGCAGGTCGCCACGCCCGGGATTCAGCGCCACCGATGCGAGGTTGGCGATCATCCCCGCCAGCACATAGTACAGCAAATAGCGCCACGCGCCACAAGCATCCTCCACACGGCGACCAAACGCCCACAGAAACAGCATGTTGTAGAACAAGTGCCAGAAATCACCATGCAGGAAGATCGAGGTGAAGGTGACGAACGCTCCCACGCCCTGTCCTTGAGTCATGAACATCGCACGATAGCCGAAGCGCCACACCACCTCGAAATACCGGTTGATGAGGGCGATTCCTTGCGGGTCGAAGGGATTTTCATCCAGCATCCCCGAACCGGGATACAGCGCCGAAGCCTCGAACACAATGAAGATAATTGCGTTCAGGAAAATCAGGGTGAGCGTCATCACCGGAATACTGCGGTAGCGCACCATCCCCGAGTCGCTGGCGGGCATCGGCGACAAGAACGAACTGATGACAATCTGCAACAGGACGATGAGCAAAAATAGGAAGAACAGCATCATGATTTAGCCACCTCCCGCGTTCACGATTTCATCCCATGTCAGGATGTGGAACGGTTCGGGGTTGGGGTTTCGCAGCAAATTGAGCGACATGCTAAAGACTAGCGCGAACGCCATCAGCAGGAATAAGCCGCCTGCAATGCCCAGCAGCACCCGCAGCGCCGGAGCAATCATGGGCAGATGAGTTTCCTCAGGCAATTCGTTCTCCTCCGCCTCCAGCGGGTCAAGCAGTTCGGGTGGCGGCGGCACTTCCCCGCCCAACCAGCGGGCAATCGGCTGTTGCTGCGGGGATGATGTAGCCGTGATGAACAAATAGCCGCCCACCAGCGCCAGCCCCACCCCGCCCCAACGCGGAGCGCCCATCTGTGCAAGATTCAGCCCCGCATCCTGCCAGCCCATCAGCAAATACAACATCCCCACGCCCACCGCCTCGCGCAGCGCCAGCAGCACACTGCCACGCTCTCGATCGGTCAAGCGCGGCGCGAATGCCAGCAACCGCTGGTCGGCCTCCTTGCCCATTTTCGTACCCGCGCCCAACTGCGCCGCACGTTCAAAATCTTCCAGCGCCTCGCGCTTATGCCCTAATTGTTGCGACAAATCAGCGCGTTTGAGCAGCAAAAGCTGGCTGCGCGGGTGGCGTTCAACGGCTTGATTCAGCAATTCCAGCGCCTGCACCTGCTTTTCGGCGCGGATGAAATGCTCAATCGCGTCCAGCGCCAGCTTGTCATCCACATCCGGCAGGCGCACCAATTCGCCG
>CAIVEA010000176.1 GCA_903904765.1 uncultured Chloroflexota bacterium | reverse complement strand
GTGCTGCTTGCCGAAAGCAAAGGCGGGAAGTACGTCTACGAAGGTCAGTGGTTCCCCATGTCCGGTTGTAGTGAGTTTTGGGAGGTGCTTGCCGAAATTCTGCTAGGTGTCCGTGCGCCTGCTCAGCTTATTCCGTTCGACATCCACGAGCAGGCTCACAATGACTGGTAAAGGCCAGTCGCGTAAGCGGGACGAAGTCCCCGTGTTGCACCCCACCAAAAGCGCTTCGGGGCACTGAAACGTTTGAATTGAGACGATGTGATTGACAAATAGAATCAAACAGGGCGGGGCATGTTCCCCGCCCTGTTGCTATGACCGCCTTAGCGCGAGAGGGTTTCGCGCAATTCCAGATGCGGCATAATTTCCGCCGGTGTGCGCCACACGTCGCGCAGTTCTTTGGCGGCGAACAGCGGAATCTGGTCGCCAAAATGCGGCGAGTCCGGCTGGGTGGCATTCCCGTAGGCCAGCAGCACACGGGCGTGTACCGTGTCCCCAAACTCGATCACCGCGATATACGACTCGCCCGCCACCGGACGAAAGCGCAAGTCCCGGTCTTGGGTGAAGGTGAGCGTGCGGAACGTGCCGAGCAGATCGTCACCCCCGCTGGCCGGCAAATCATACCCGGCGTAGCGAATGCGGAAAAGGTCGCCATAGGCCACATCCATACCGCCACCCAGCACCCGCAGCAGTTCGAGCTGCTGGGCGGTTTGTTCCAGCGCCGCCACCGCCGCTGCTGGATCGGCCAGTCCACGCGGGGTATTCAACGGGTCGTTGAGGTCGAAGGGAACCGCCAGCCCCCCGAAACCCAGCGGACGCAGATAAGCCGCCGCCCATGCCGCGAACAGCACCGCGCCCCGGCTGTCGGCATCGGCATGGCGATCCCACGCCTTCAGCACGGCCGCCGCTTGTTGCGCGATTTCGCTGGATGACTTTTCGGCAGCCGCCACCAGATCATCCAGACACCAGCGCGTCAGTTCCACAAACGTAGACTGCTTCAGTTCAACCAACTGGTCAAAGGTCAGGTTGCTGTTTTCCGCCAGCAGGCGCATCGAGGTTTGCGGGCGCGGCCACACAAAAGGCGGCGGCGCGATGTACGGCGGGTAATCTGCCGCATGGATCGCCAGTGGCAGCGTGGTTGTCCACGGCGGCTCGTTGGCATTTTGCAGCCAACCGGAAGGCGGGTTCAGCACACGCGGCAGTTGTTCATAGGGCAGATAATCGCGCAGCCAGAAATCGGCACCCGTCGAATCGCCATTCAGCAGCGCCGGATGGCTGCTATCAATCGGCGTGGTGTTGTTCCAGTAGGCCCAATCGCCATGATCGCGAATGGGAACCTGTTCATTGAACACATGCAGGATATTGCCGTCCCTGTCGGCATACATAATGGTGAACATGGGGATGCGTACCGGGCGCAGCGCGTCTTCAAACTCGGTCAGGGAGGTGGCCTGCGCCATTTGCCACCACTGTTCGGTGGCCTCGTAGCTGTGTTCGCCCACCACGCGCAGCGCCAGCATTTTGCCATCGCTGCGGGTGGCAATGATCGGCCCGAACACCGTCTCCAGCGCCGTGAAGGTTTCTTCGGTCAGGCTGCCGTCCGCCTGCCGGATTTTGAGCGTTTCGTCGCGGGCTTCAAACGAGGCCACTTTGTAATCCAGCGCGTAGCCCCATTCGCTAGGGGTGACTTCGTATAAATCCCAGCCGTCATGGGTGTTGACGGTGTGCGTCCAGCCGAGATGATCGTTGAACGCGATTCCCAGAACGGGGTTGCCCACCAGCGCCGCGCCGTAAGCATTCACGGTGGGCGATACCAGTTGAGCTTCCATCCACAGCCCCCAATCGTCCCACGGCTGATGCGGGTTGGCGACCAGCATCGCGTGACCGCTGGCGGAACGCGAAGGGGCGATGGCCCATGCGTTCGAGCCGCCGCCACTGGACGGAATGAGCGACTCCGTGTTGGGCGTTAGGCTGCCGGATTGCCACGCGCCCACGCTTCCCAGCCCGCCGCGTGCCACAAAGGTGTAGCGCAGCACCCGAACGCCGTGCGCCACCACATCCTCGGCTTGTACGGGCAGCGCGGCAGCCCATGTGGGGTCAAGTTCGTCCGGGTGGGCGCTGGCATAGTCGTTGAAACCTGCTGCGAATGCCCGTAGTAAATCCTGAAACTCGCCATCCAGCGCGTTCAGGCCGTCGCGCCCCTGCTGCGGAATGTTCAGCGTTCGCGCCAGTCGGTCGCTTTCCACATAGTCCGCGCCGCCATATTCCGCCGCCCGTCCCCGCGCCTGCGCGTACATCCGCAGGATCAAGTCGGCGTGGTTATGCGCTTGCGCCCAGCCAAAGGCATAAAATAGGCCGACATCATCCGGCGCAAAGATGTGTGGCACGCCCCATGTATCCCACAGGATTTCGGGCGAAGCGGGCAAATCGTCCGCTGCGGTGATCTGAATGAGCAGCAGCAGCGCCAGCAGAATGAGCAGTACCTTATACAGTGGTTGGTTCATATATGCGTCCTGTATAGTGGACATCGCGTTTAGGACTACCTGTATTCTAACGCGCATAGCCCCTTGCGGCGCAGCGCGGGATGCTCCACAATCGGGCGCACCTGCCACCGAGACGGACACCCCACCATGCGCCTGCTGCTGTTCAACCTCGCCACCGATGCCGATGATCCGGTGCTGGGCTTCACCACCGACTGGCTGAACGCGCTGGCCGCCCGCTGCGACGCGGTGGATGTGCTGACCATGCGCGCCGGACGGCTGGCGCTGGCGGACAATGTGCGCGTGTTCTCGGTGGGCAAAGAGCTAGGCTATTCGGAGGCGCGGCGGGCGCTGGCCTTTTACGGGCGACTGACGGAGCTGCTGCGCCAGCATCGCTACGATGCCGCCTTCGCCCACATGATCGAAGTGTTCGCGCTGATGGGCGCACCGCTGCTCAAACCCGCCCGTGTGCCGATCACGCTGTGGTACGCCCACAAATCGGTGCGGCGCACCCTGCGCTGGGCGGAACGCGCTGTAGACCATATTGTGACCGCCTCGCCGGAGAGTTTCCGCTTGCCCAGCGCCAAAGTCCGCGTGATCGGACATGGCGTGGATACCCGCCGCTTCACCCCCGCCGACTCGCTGCTGGAACATCCTTTCACGGTGGTGACTGCCGGACGGATTGCGCCCGTTAAGCGGCTGGAGACGGTGATCGCGGCGGCGGCGCAGTTGCGCTCCGAAGGGCTGGCGCTGCGGCTGCGCGTGGTGGGCGAGGCCGCGCCCGCCGATGCTGATTACGCAGCGCACCTGCACGACTCGGCGCGGGCGGCGCTGGGCGATGCGCTGGACTGGGCGGGAGCTTCCACCTATGCCAGCATGCCGCAGGTCTACCGTGCCGCCGATGTGATGGTGAACACCAGCGCCACCGGCAGCGTGGATAAGGCCGTGCTGGAGGCAATGGCCTGCGGGCTGCCCACCGTCACCGCCAACGAAGCCTTCCGCACGATGCTGGCGGCGTGGTCGGATCGCCTGCTCATCCCTCACGATGATGCGGCGGCGCTGGCGGCACGGCTGCGCGGACTGGCGGGGATGTCCGCCGGGGCGCGGCGGGCGCTGGGCGACGATTTGCGGGCGCTGGTGCAGGCCGACCACAGCCTTGACCGATTGGCCGACATTCTCATTCAACTGTTCGCGGAAGGCGCACGATGACCCGACTGCTGTATATCGCCAACATTCGCCTGCCTTCCGAGAAGGCACACGGGCTGCAAATCATGCAGAACTGCGAAGCCTTCACCGAAGCCGGCGCACAGGTGACGCTGTGGACGGCGCGGCGCATCAACACGCGGGATATGCAGGCGGTAGCGGATGTGTGGGCGCATTACGGTGTGCGCCGCACTTTCGGCATCCAGCGCCTGCTGTGCCTCGATCTGCTGCCACTGGTGCCGGGGCGCAGCGATTGGGCGGGTCAGTTGGCCTTCTACCTGCAAACCGCCACCTTCATCCTCGTGGCGCTGCTGCGGGCGCTGTTCACCCCCGCCGATGTGGTCTACAGCCGCGACCCGCTGCTGCTGCTGGCGCTCAGTCTGGTGCTGCCGCGCCGCAAACTGGTCTACGAAGCGCATGCGCTCGCGCCGGGGCGGGCGGGCGGCTGGGTGCAGCGGCAGGTGGTGCGACGGGTGGGCGCGGTGATCTCCGTCACCCGCCGCCTGATGGACGATCTGATCGGGCGCGGGGCGAACCCCGCCCGCAGCATGACCGCCCACGATGGCATCCGCGCCGAACGCTTCGCCCATCTGCCGGAACGGGAAGCAGCGCGGCAGGCGCTCGGCTGGCCGTCGCAGGCCTTCATCGTCGGCTACATGGGGCGGTTGCAAACAATGGGCATGGATAAGGGCGTGGGGCTGCTGGTGGAGGCGCTGCGCGGCGTTCCGGCGGTCACGCTGGCGCTGGTGGGGGGGCCGGACGAGGCGGCGGAGTCCTTCCGCGCCGCGTGGGTGGCGAACGGGAATGCGCCCGAAGCCTTCCTCAACGCCGGACAGGTCGCGCCGGATCGCGTGCCGGCTCATCTGGTGGCGCTGGATGTGTGCGCCATGCCCTTCCCGTGGACGGAACACTTCGCCTATTACGCTTCCCCGATGAAGCTGTTCGAGTATATGGCGGCGAAGCCGCCTATCGTGGCCTCCGACCTGCCCAGCACCGCCGAAGTGGTGACGCACGAGCAGACCGCGCTGCTGTACCCGCCGGGGGACGCGGCGGCGCTGCGGGCGGCGCTGCTGCGCCTGCGGGATGATGCGGCGCTGCGCGAACGGCTGGCGGCTTCGGCGGCTGCCGAGGTGCAAGCGCATTACACATGGGCGGCGCGGGCGCGGGCCATCCTCGCGCACATCGGCTGACGCGC
>CAIVEA010000175.1 GCA_903904765.1 uncultured Chloroflexota bacterium | reverse complement strand
GGTGATCCTGACGGCCTGATTCGCTACGATGGCCTGTACCATGTCTTCTGGTGGGGACATGCCGTCTCGCCCGATCTGGTGCATTGGACGGAACAGCCGTATCCGATGGTCGGGGACATCGGCACATTCGTGTATTTCTCCGGTTCGGTGGTGGTAGACCGGAACAACACGGGCGGTTTCGCGCAGGGCGACCAGCCGCCGATGGTCGCCATCTACACCATGCACAATCAGTACGTGGAAACCGAGACGCAGGGGCTGTCCATCAGCCACGACTACACCACCTTCCAGTATTACGAGCAGAATCCGGTGCTGGACATCGGCGCTGCGGCCTTCCGCGACCCGACGGTGTTCTGGGATGAGGCGCGGAATCGCTGGCTGATGGTGATCGCCCTGCCTGACCAGCGCAAGGTCAGCTTTTATGCCTCCACCAACTTGAAGGAATGGGAGCATCTCAGCGATTTCGGCTCGATGGGCGCACAGGCGCAGGCATGGGAAGTGCCTGATCTGGTGCAGATGCCGCTGGATGGCGATCCGGCACACACCCGCTGGGTGCTGTTCTGCGGGATGGGGCCGAACCGCGTGCAATATTTCGTGGGCGACTTTGACGGCGTGACTTTCACACCGGATGCGGGCAGCCCGACTACCGATCAGGATGCGAACTGGCTGGACTACGGGACTGACTACTATGCGGCGCGTACCTACCGCGATTATGACCACGCCGACCCACGCACAATCATGATGGCGTGGATGGGCAACTGGGAATATGCCAACAAAGTCCGTACCCCTTGGGGTAAGGGTTCGCTGGCGCTGCCGCGTGAACTGACGCTGCGCTCCACGCTGGACGGGGCAAAAATCTACCAGCAACCGTTGACGCAGTTTGAAACGCTGCGCCAGAACGAAGTGCAACTGGATGGTTTCGCGCTGGCGGACGGCGCACACCCGCTGACCGAGTTCACCCCGTCGCACAATACCTACGAACTGGATGTCACCTTCGATGTGACGCAGGCGCAGGGGCGCTTCGGGTTGCGGTTAGCGACCAGCGGCGCGCAGGGGATTACAGTGGGCTATAGCGCCGACGCGGGATTGCTATTTCTGGACAGGACGCATCCCGAAAATGGTGATTTCAGCCCGTTGTTCCCCAAGTTCGTCACCGCGCCGTTGCAACCTGCCGATGGCACCATCCGGTTACACATCTTTGTCGATCAATCATCGGTGGAAGTATTTGCGAATCAGGGCGAAGTCACCCTGTCCGCGCTGTATTTCCCGAATCCGGATTCCACCGGCATTGAATGGTTCTCCGAGAACAGCCAAGCGGCTGTCCAACATTTTGCAGCATGGGAGCTAAAATCAATATGGGACGAATCATAGCCCGCGTGTGGCTCACCGCACTAGCTTTGTTACTGGTTGTCAGCGCCTGCCAAGCGCAATCTACGGAAGAAGGGGATATGTACAACGAAGTCTTTCGCCCACAGGTTCACTACAGCCCGCCCTGCGGATGGATGAACGATCCGAACGGGATGGTTTACTACGAAGGTGAATATCACCTGTTCTACCAGTTCGACCCCAAAAGCACGACCCCCGGCCCGATGCACTGGGGACATGCCGTTAGCCCCGATCTGGTGCACTGGCAAACGCTCCCCATCGCGCTTTACCCCGATGACATCGGCCCGATCTGGTCGGGCAGCGTGGTGGTGGATGCCAACAACACCAGCGGACTCGTCCCCGGCGGCGGGTTGATCGCCATCTACTCGCATCAGAATCAGTCGCAGGGCGTGGCCTATAGCACCGACAAAGGCCGCACATGGACGAAATATGCCAATAATCCGGTCATCCCCGCGCTGTACAAAGACTTCCGCGACCCGAAGGTGATCTGGCACGAAGCCACGCAGAAATGGGTGATGGTGATTGCCGCCGGACGCAAACTGCAAATCTACACCTCGCCCGATCTGCTGCACTGGGAGATGGGCAGCGAGTTAACCGGCAATCTGGGCGCGGGCGTGTGGGAAGTGCCCGATCTGTTCCCGCTGCCGTTTGAAGGCCAGACCAAATGGGTGCTGCTCGCCAGCGTGAGTACGATGGCTCCGGCGGGCGGCGGTGGTGTTCGCTACTTCATCGGCGATTTCGACGGCACGACCTTTACCTACGACAATACCGCGCCTGAACTGTGGCTGGACTACGGGCCGGACAACTACGCCGGAACGACGTGGAGCGATATGCCGGATGGCCGCCGCATCTACATCGGCTGGATGAGCAACTGGCAGTACGCCGCCGCCACACCCACCGGACGCTGGCGCGGCGCGAACACGCTCCCGCGTGAGTTCACCATCGTGAACACGGCGGACGGCCTGCGCTTGCAGCAAACCGTAGTGAGCAGCGTTGAGTCTCTGCGGCAGCCCCTCGGCACATGGAACGATGTGACCGTCACGGGCGAGATGCCGTTGGACGGGGTGAAGGGGCGCACGCTGGAAATCATCGCGGAGATCGAGGCTGGTTCTGCCGAACGCTTCGGGCTGGATGTGCATGTGGGCGCAAGTGGTCACAGCCGCATCATCTACAACACCAAACGCTCGCTGCTGCTCCTCAGCCGCACCGAAGCCGAGGGCGTGAATTCCAACAACGGTTTTAATCCGGCGTTCGGCGCACCGACCCCGTTGGAGAACAACCGCTTGCGTCTGCATATCTTCGTAGATCGCTCGTCGGTTGAAATTCTGGCACAGGACGGGATGGTGTCCCTGACCGGACAAACGTTTGTCGCGCCCGAAAACGATGGCGTATCGCTGTTTGCCACCGATGGCGATGCCAAGCTCGTCAGCATGGAAATCTACGCGCTGGACTCGACGTGGACAGCCGAGTCGGTGCAGCCTGTCCCCGGTTTGGACTGCTCGCAGTTCGGCTAATTGCGGCTGAATAGCCCTTCGCAGCGCCCCGTGAGGTTCTCGTCCTTGCGGGGCGCTGAAGAACCCTCATCTCCTAACTAAACAGATGTGCCTTGCTTCCCCTCTCCAGCGGTATTCCACGTTTATGGAGAGGGGACTGAGGGGGGAGGTTCTTATCCCCACCTAGCCTCTATACGAGGGTCGCTTTTTTCAGATACAATTGAGCAATATTCCGCATGGATTCAGGGATGCCAATGGCCGCACGCAAAAACAGCTACTACCTCCTCAGCTTGGGCTGCTCCAAGAACACCGTAGACTCCGAAAGTATCGCGCAGGTGCTGCACCAGAACGGGATGCGCGGGGTGGAGAACCCCAAACAGGCCGAGGTGCTGATCGTCAACACCTGCGGTTTCATTGATGCCGCCAAGCAGGAGTCGGTGGATGCGCTGCGCGAACTGGCGGAGCGCAAGCGTCCGGGGCAGATGGTGATCGCTGCGGGCTGCCTGTCGCAGCGCTACGGCGCGAATCTGGTGCAGGAAGTGCCGGGGCTGGATGGCGTGATCGGTACGCGCCGCTGGATGGACATTTTCGATCTGGTGACGCGCCTGCGCGCCCGCCAGCATCCCGAACCGTTGTACCACCTGCCGACGGATGCCAAAGTCGTCGGCCTCGACGAGCGCGGTGTGCTGCGTACCAGCGTGCAGGGCGCGAGTGCCTATATCAAGATTGCCGATGGCTGCCGCCGTCCGTGTGCCTTCTGCGCCATTCCCAAGATCAAGGGGACTGCTGTCAGCCGTCCGGTGGAGTCCATTGTGCGCGAAGCGGTGCATCTGCAAGGGCAGGGCGTGAAGGAAATTCTGCTGATCGCGCAGGACAGCACCGATTACGGCTATGATCTGGGGCTGAAGGACGGGCTGGCGCATTTGCTGGACAAGATTGTGGAAGCCGCGCCAGACATCCCTTGGATACGCATTATGTACGCCTATCCGGGCTACGTCACCCCGCGCCTGATGGAAACCATCGCCAAGCACAAACAGGTGCTGCCGTACCTCGATATGCCGCTGCAACACGGTCATCGCGACACGTTGCTCCGCATGAAGCGTCCCGCCAAGATTGAGTGGGTGTACGAGACGGTGGGTAAGATGCGTGCCCTCATCCCGAATTTGGCGGTGCGTACCACTTTCATCGTCGGCTACCCCGGCGAAACCGATGCCGAGTTCGACGGATTGCTCCAGTTCGTGCGCGACCTGCAATTTGACCGTGTGGGTGCGTTCAAATACTCGTATGAGATCGGCACGCCCAGCGCCTCGCTGCCCGATCAGGTGGCGGACGCGGTGAAGCAGACCCGTTACGAACGGCTGATGGAACTCCAGCAAGGGATCAGCCTCGCTCGCAATCAGGCGCAGGTGGGCAAGACGCTCGATATTCTGGTCGAAGGGCATGGCGTGAGCGAGGACGAGAACGGCAACGACACGGGTGCGGCGCTCACGCTGGGGCGCAGCTACCGCGACGCGCCGGAGATTGACGGCTATGTGATCGTGGAAGGCGAATTGCCCGTCGGCGAGATTGTTCCGGTGCGCGTCACTGGCGCGACCACCTACGACCTGATCGCCACGCCGGACACACGCGGGCCGGTGGTCATCCAACCGGGCAAAGTCTACGGTGAAGGCATGATTGATCTGGACAGCATTACGTAGGCGCAGGCATCACCGCGTTTGCCAATAATGGCATATCCGTTTCGCACCTTACTATCCCAGCTTGCGTGTGGGGTTATGCCTTGTGTCCCCATAATTTGGCAATGAGTGCAAAAAAGCGGTTACTGCTTATGGTGGTTTCTCCGATAGCGGAATCTGCGCTTTGAATGACCATTAGACTGCTCTTGAAACGCAGGAAAGGTGTTTCAAACCATGTATACGAGAGGGCAGATGTGCTAATGGTCAACCCGATGACAAGAATATAGATGATCGGATTATACAAAGGTTGCGTGGAATCAGTGAAACCGAGGAAGCGGAATGCAACCAATGTGACATAGATAAGGGCAGGATGATACATATAGATGCCATAGGAGAATTTGCCAAGCCAGTTGAAAAGCCGATTTTCGAGATGTACTGTTGAATGTGGATTGCTGGACACATTCAGAATGAATAGTGCATAGACTATTGAAAGCAGAAAATCGGTGATGAGGCCGCTACTACGCAGATTGACCGCATTCAGAATCATGAGCAAAAGAACTACTTTTTCGGTGATGGGATGAAAACAGTAGCGGAGAAGTTGTTCTCGTTGATTGAATAGGACATAGGCTGCGATTCCGCCGATTGCCATGCTCTCGATGCGGAAATTAATAATGAAAATAACGATTGGGCGCAAAAATTCTGCGCCCAATGGCATTGGATTATCGCCTACGATTTGGTTAAGAATGATAAACACGATTTTGAATGCTAGAACGCTGAGCAAGGCGGTCAGCGGACGCGATGCAAACCGTTTGAGAAGTAGAGGCCACATCAAATAGAATTGTTCCTCAACGCCAATAGACCAGAGATGCATCGCCCCCAGTACATATTGTTTGAGCAAGTCTGCGACATTGGGTAGAAAAAATATATACAGCCCTGCTTTCCACCAGAAATTTTCGGAGAGCGAAATGTAGTAGCCGTCGAAATGCGTCAAATGATACACCGCCGGAATGACAACAAAACTGATCAAAACGATCAGATAATACAGCGGCCAGATGCGAAGAATGCGCCGTGCATAGAATTTACGAACCGAAATCGTCCGGGTTGTTTTATATTCGGCAAGCAGTAGATAGGTAATCAGGAAGCCACTGAGGACAAAAAACAGGGTTACGGCATCTCGGCCTGAAAGTACAAAGTTGTGCAGGAAAAAGTTCGTACTGCCTTGATCGTTCAGTCCCATGAAGCCTTTGAACTGCTCGATATGGACGATGACCACAGAAAGCGCAGCCAGAAAACGGACACCATTTAGGCCGGGAAAATAAATGCGATCATTGAGAGTATTTTTCCCTGTCGGGGAAATCATTGCCATTCGTTTATCTCCTCATCTGTTCTGTTCATAATTGCCCGCCTACGCCCGCCGCTTGATGCCCACTGCCATGCCGTCCCCGATGGCGAGGATGGTGCTATCGAGCGTGGGTTCGGCTGCGAGGGCGCGGTTGAACGCATCCATCGCCCGGTCATCATCGGATTGCGCGTTCAGCACCTTGCCGCTGCGGAAGGCGTTGTGCGCCG
>CAIVEA010000174.1 GCA_903904765.1 uncultured Chloroflexota bacterium | reverse complement strand
GTGAGCGTGTCCAGATACGGGTCAACCGCTTCGATCACCGTCTGCCACGCCTGCCACATCGTATCCAGCGGCGGCGTGCTGGCCGGTGCGCCATTCGCCACCTGTATCAATTCGGGCAGCACACCCCGATTTTGCGCCCGTACCAGCCAATAGAACTGCTCATGCCACGCCATGTGACCGACAATCCAACCAATACTGTTCATCGGCCCGATGCGCTGGAGTCCGGCCTCCGCAGAAACGTCCGCCAGCCCACGCCGAAATTCGCTACGCGCAAAACGCAATTGTGTCACCAGTGGATGTACCATGCCCGCCCCCTATTCATCCCATTCCATATACAACAGTGCGCCCGCCAGACTCTTGCCGAGCGAATCGATTCGCAGAGAGCGCGTCGCACCCCCGTCCAGCGCGGCGTGGCACACAAAGTTGAGCGCCTCGATATTGTCCATCTCGTAGCGCACCACCTCGCCCTTCACCAGCTCGCCCAGATGCGCCTTCACCCGTTCTGCCGTCAGCTTGGCTTTAATCCCCTGATAGGCTTCCGGCGTGCGGGCAATTACGCTCAAATTGGCGATATTCCCTTTGTCGCCGGAACGTCCGTAAGCCAGATCGTATAAGCGCCTCATACCGTCATCACCTCCACCTGTGGTTGCACCTGTTCGCGCCCGACCAACGTCGGCCACAGGCCGACCACGTAACGCGGTTCGCCGCCCACCGTCGTGCCGCTAACGCTCATCCCCGCAGGGCCGCTGAGTCCGGTGGTCATGATCTGGCGCACCGCGTTCTTGAGCGTGTCCTGATCGGCCGCCGTGAACACCACGCGCACAATCACCTCCAGCGGGTCATCCGGCAACGGGGAGAGCGCACCGTACAGGCTGTTCATGCCCAGATAGCTGTATTCCACGCGGGTGATACCGGGCAACCGGGCGAAGAATGCGCCCAGCATGGTTTTCATCTGCTCCACTTTGCGCCACGCTTCCGGCCAGCCTATGGTGAAGATCAACTCGCGGCTGAAGCCTTCCAGCCGCCCCAGATTCAGCTTGAGCGTCGCTGTGCGCGGCCTGCCCGTCACGCCCGTCACTAGCACCGCATCTGTGCCAACCACTTGCAAGCGTAGTGTGGTGAAATCTACCACCACATCCGGCGTGATATAGCGCGAGGGGTCATGCACCTCGTACAAAAGCTGCTCTTTGACCGTCTCCAACGTCACCTGACCAGCGGTGTCGGGCGTTTTGGTCAAGATGAAGCTGCCATCGGCCTCCACACGAGCAATCGGGTAGCCCAGCGCCGCCAGTCCTACCGCGTTGGTATGCGCGATCATGCCGAGGCTGTTGCCGCCCACCACCTGCCCAGTGCATTCCAGCAGATGCCCCGCCACAATACCTGCCGCCAGCCTGTCCCAGTCATCCCACGCCCACCCGTAATGGGCGATCAGCGGCGCGAGATACAAACATGGATCAGCCACCCGTCCGGTAATCACGATGTCCGCGCCCGCTTGCAACGCTTCCACAATCGGCGCAGCGCCCAGATACACATTGGCGGTTACAAAGTTCTGGTTGGCACTCTCCGCCAGCACCTCACCCGTTTCCAGATGGCGCAGCGCCTCACCCGCCGCCTGCAAATCGCTCAACCGCGCCAGCACATCATCCCCGCTGACCGCAGCCACTTTCAGACCGGTCAAACCCTGCGCGGCGGCCATCTCACGCACCATCTCCGCCGCCGCCTGCGGGTTCAAACCGCCACCATTGGTAATCAACGGAATCTTGCGGGCGAACGCCTCCGGTAGGATTTTCTGCGCGATGATTTTGACATCGAAGGTATAGCCACGTTTGGGGTTCGCCAGCTTGTCCTTTTGCAGGATGGCGAGGGTGAGTTCCGAAAGCGCCTCGAAGCACACCACATCCACATGACCACCGCAAATCATGGGCAGCGCCTTCAGCACATCATCGCCGTAAAACCCCTGCGCCGAACCAATCCGGTAAGTCATTGGCCTAGCTCTCCTTCTTAGCGCGTTTGGGCAT
>CAIVEA010000173.1 GCA_903904765.1 uncultured Chloroflexota bacterium | reverse complement strand
GAACACGCGGACATACACTTCATCTATGTAGTACTTGTTCTTCAGGATGGGATGCAGACCGCCGAGGATTTTCACCATCGGGTCGGTTTCGCCAGCCTGAAGCGGCTTGCGCCAGTACATCAAATAGCCCAGTCCCAGACCACCCAGCGCCACCGTGAACGAGGTCAACACCGGGAACCACGCGAACACCAGTTCACCCGGTTGCTGTTCTGCGATCAACGTATTCTTCACGAACTCGAAGAACGGATTCTCGCTGGGTGAGAAGATCGAACCGAAGATCGGGAATGAAGGCGGAACGCCAACGAAACCCGCGAAGATGGCGAAGAAAGCTAGAATAACCAGCGGCAGCGTCATGGTGAAGCTGACAATGCCCTGCCCCAGATTGGCGTGCTTAGCCTGCTCGGTGCGGGCTTCACCCCAGAAGGTCAGGCCGAGTTGCCGCATGGTGTAGAAGGCCGTCAGGAAGGCCGCCAGCGCCAGCATCACAAACACCAGCGCATGTGGGCCGAAGCCCTCGGTCACGCCCTTCCACGCATCCGCCAGAATTTCGTCTTTCGACCAGAAACCGGCAGTAACCAGCGGGAAACCAGCCAGCGACAGACCGCCGATCAGGAAAGTGATGAAGGTGACGGGCATGGTCTTACGCAGACCGCCCATGTTCAACATATCCTGCGGGTCGAAGTGCGGCGCGTGGTGCGCGTCGCCATGCCCGTGATCGTCATGCCCGTGTGCATCGGCAGTGTGATGCGCGTCTTCATGATCGTCATGGTCATCATGATGACCATGCGCGTGAACATGATGGTCGCCATGTTCCATGCCGTGAATAACCGAACCGGAAGCCATGAACAGCAGTGCCTTGAAGAACGCATGGGTAATCAGGTGGAAGGCCGCCGCGATATACGCGCCGATGCCCAAAGCCGCCATCATGAAACCGAGCTGCGAAATCGTCGAGTAAGCCAGAACCTTCTTGACATCGTTCTGCGCCACCGCAATCGTCGCCGCGAACAGCGCCGTAAATGCACCGACCACCGCCATCAGCATCAGCGGCGGAGTGAACACGCCGTGGTGGGGATTGCCGCCCGCCTCAAACAGCGGGTACATGCGGATGATCGCGTACACACCGGCAGACACCATCGCCGCCGCATGGATCATCGCGCTGACCGGGGTCGGGCCTTCCATCGCATCCGGCAGCCAGACGTGCAGCGGGAACTGCGCCGACTTACCGATCGTACCGATAATCAGGAAGATGCCGATCAAGCTGGCCGCGCTCATGCCACTAAAAACAATCGCCGGCGTATTGGCGAGGGTGTGCAGCACTTCTTCGTTGTGCAGGATGTCGCGGAAGCTGAGCGTTCCGGTCTGCATATAAAGGTAGGCGATACCCAGCAGCATAATCACGTCCGCCACACGGGTGGTGGTGAACGCCTTGATCGCCGCTTTGTACGCGCTTTCCTTCTCGAACCAGAAGCCGATGAGCAGGTACGAGCACAAGCCCATCACTTCCCAGCCCACGAACAACAGCAGCAGGTTATCTGCCACCACGAGGGTGAGCATCGCGCCCGCGAACAGCGAGATCAGCGCAAAGAACCGCGCCTGCCGCGCATCCGCCGCCATGTAACCGATGGCGTAGATGAAGATCATCGTACAGGCCAACGGAACCATAACCAGCATGATCGTGTTCAGCGGGTCAACCAGCACGCCCATATTGAAGGTGCTTGTCCCAGTCACCATCCAAGGGATGGTGCTGCCGAACACTTCGGTCACGCCAAGATGTTCCACACTGAGCGCCTGCCCGACCACCGCCAGCGAGATCAGCCATGAGGCGATGATCCCACTCAGGCCAACGGTGATGCTCAGGACGCGCCCTGTGACCGAGGACACCGGCACGCGCAACCCCATATAACCGGGGTGGTTGTGGTCGGCATACTCAGGACTGGTGGCTGCCACCATTTTGGCGCGGTTGGTAATCAGCGTGATGACGAAAAACGCCAGCAGCGGCCCAACCGGGATCAGCCACGGTAAGAAATTCACATTACTCACGAAATCGTTCAAGTTCATAAGACCGACCTTCGCTATCTATCCACACATCGAAGGGGCGCACTTTCGCGCGCCCCCTTCATTCGGATAGGTTGCTACCACTTGAGCATATCCACATCTTCGACGATGACGGAACGGCGGCTGCGATAGACCGAGATGATGATCGCCAGCCCCACAGCAGCTTCCGCAGCGGCAATCACGAATACAAACGCGGCGAACGCCTGTCCAGCCATATTCAACGGCTCGACGTAGCGCCAGAAGGCAATCAGGTTGATATTGACGGCGTTCAACATGAGTTCCACACCCATGAGGATCGCAACAGCATTCCGGCGCGACAACACGCCGTATGCGCCGATGCAGAACACCCCTGCTGCCACCGCCAAAAACATCCACAAAGGAACCATACACGTCTCCCGTTCCGCACGACTGCCCGTAGCAGTCCCTCAG
>CAIVEA010000172.1 GCA_903904765.1 uncultured Chloroflexota bacterium | reverse complement strand
TCATGGGAAAGCGTGTTTCTCGATGAACTGCTGCCGCACATCGAAGCGCAGTACAGTGTGGATGGACGGCGCGAAACACGCATGATCGGCGGCATCTCTCGCGGCGGGTTCTGGGCGCTGGAAATCGCGTTCCGCCATCCTGACCTGTTCAGTACCGTCGGCGGACACAGCGCCTTTCTGGACGACTACAACGCGCCACCGGAATTTAACCCCCTGCGTGTGGTGCAAACCTCAACCGAGATCAGCCGCCTGCGAATCTGGCTGGATCGCGGCAAGGACGATTTCGCCGCACCGGGACTCGACCTGCTGGACGAACGGCTGACCGAACGCGGGCTGACCTATCAATACACGGTGTATCCCGAAGGGCAACATGCGCCGGAATACTGGCGGAAGCATGTGAGCGAGTATCTGGCGTTCTACGGCGAAAGTTTGCAGGCCGTCAGCACTGCCGTCCCTACCCAGCCACCCATGCTATTCGTCACCAACACGCCGCAGGCCACGCCCGCCCCTATCACCCCTACCCCATCCAGCACAATCGCAGAAGGCGGGATGGATCTGTTCCTGCCGGCGGTGGCGTTCCCCAGCCTGCTCACCTCGGTGGAGGGCGACCTGCTGACTGGCCTGCGGGACGGGCAAGCCGCGCCCAAGCTGGTGCTGGATGCGACGACGGCAGCGGCGCTTTCCGCACACGGGCTAACGCTGCCCGCCAGCACTGAAATCGTGGCGGATGATGCGCTGATAAACATACTATGGCGGGATAGGACGCGCTTCACGCTGCTGGCGTTTGACCGCCTAACCACGCGGGTGCGGGTGCTGAATATGGATGGGCAGGATGTGCTATATGACCGACTAGCGGATTATCCGCTGGCCTTCCCCGCCGCACAGCCTAACTACCGCCCCGACCATCTGACGCGGGTGCTACTGTCCGGCGTGACCGCCCTGACGCGACTAACCCGCGAGGCATTGGACAAGAACGGCATCGCATGGGCGGCAGAGGCCATTGCACCCTATACGCAGCGGGCGGATTTCTTCCACACCAGCAACGAAGTCTCGTTCAGCCCGACCTGCCCGCAACCGGACGGGGTTCAGTTGGGCGAGTTCTGCGCCAAAGAAGCCCATTTCGACATCCTAAAGCTCTTGGGGCTGGACATCGTAGAGCTGACGGGCAACCACAACAACGATTTCGGGACGGAAAACGACCTGAAAACGCTGGCGTGGTACAGCGACAACGACATTTTGACGCTGGGCGGCGGCAGCAATCTGGAAGCGGCACGCACCCCGCTGCGATTGGAACAGCATCACAACCGGATTGTGATGCTGGCCTGTAACGCGGTTGGCCCATATTACGCCATTGCCGATGCTGATGAACCGGGGGCTGCCGATTGTGATTGGGAATGGCTACGCGAAACGCTGCCCGCGCTGGCGGCAGCCAGTGATGTGCTGGTGGTGACGGTGCAGTATACCGAAGTGGAAGATTACCGCCCGCTGCCGCAGCAAGAACGCGATTTTCGCGGCTTGGCGGATTTGGGGGCTGATGTGGTGATCGGCACACAGGCGCACAAACCGCAAACCTTCGAGTTCTACGGAAACAGTTTCATCCACTACGGCATGGGCAATTTTCTGTTTGATCAGCCTTTCTGGGGCAATATGCGCTTCTTCATGGATGACCTATGGATTTATGACGGGCGACTGCTGACGGTGGGACTGTTCACGGGCATCATTGACGATAATGCCCGCCCGCGCCCGATGACCGCCGATGAGCAGATGAACTTCCTTGCATACATGTTCAATCAACAGAATGGATTCTGAGAGCGCGTTACAATAACGGCGCGAATAGGGACGTACACGAAGGGCGGAACGGCATGGGACTGCGCGATACGATCATGAAAACATTCGGCGGGATGTTTCTAGAACTACTCGCCAAGAACAAACCATGTATGCAAACGGCAGACCACATGGAAGCTGATGCACGCACACTCCTCGCGCATTACGCCGCCACAGGCGACGGCGAGTACAACCGGCGCGTGCTGAGTCATGTGATCGGCATCGAACGGTGGGGGCAAAGCCGGCTGAAGGTGCTGCTGGGTGCGCCCTTCAAGCAAGAAGAATATGACGGCTACCGTCCGACGCGGGAGATGACATGGGATGCACTGCAAGCGCAGTTCACCGAAACCCGCGCCGAAACAGTGCGACTGGCGAGGGAAGTGGGCAGCAAAGCCGACAATGAACAGAAGGTGCTGCACAATATGTACGGTCCGCTGACGGCGCGGGCATGGCTGAATTTACTCAACACCCACGCCAACATGGAAAGCCGCAAAATCAAGAAGATTTAGGACGACAGGCCGGGAATCGCCACTGACAGCCGTCCCCGTGCCGGCTGCCGTCCGAGCAAGATGTCGCAGGCAGCGGGAATGGCAGCGGCCTGCGGGCTATACGTGACCAGATACGCACCCACCTGCGGAAAGGCCAGCACATCGTAGGGCGATTGCAGCGCAACCACGATGGTCTTTTCGGGCAGGAGGACGTTCACCAGTGTGGCCTGCGCGGGTGTTTCGTCCACATTTTGCGTGAACACAATTGCGACATCGGCGCGGGCGGCGGTGGTCTGCGCGGCAGCAATCTCGTCCGCACCGGGCGACTCAGACACCGCGAGAGGCAAGGCGTTCGCGCCGCCACAGGCTTGCCCGATCAGGTTGCGCGTGCCGGGGTAGATCAACGCATAGCGCACATCAGCGGACAGCGGGACAAGACCCGCATTCGCAACCAGCGTCACACCCTGAGCGAACAACAAATCCGACAAAGCCTGATGCGCGGCCTGCTCCACGCGGGCATCTGCTGTCTGCGGGTCGAGCGCCTGCCATGTCAGAACCCCGTAACGGGCTTTGGCGGCGAGGATGCGGCGCACGGAGTCGTCAATCCGCGTCTCGCTCAAGCGCCCGGACTGAACAGCCGCCATAACCGCTGCAATCGCTTCGGCGTGTGCCTGCGGCCCGACATGTGCTGAGAGCAGCATATCCACACCGGCTTCAATAGCCTGCACCACCGCTTCGGAATAGCCGTACTGAGTATCAATCGCGTCCATGTCCAGCGCATCGGTCAGAATCAGGCCGTCAAAGCCCAGTTCGCCGCGCAGCACATCGGTGATGACCGCATGTGAAAGGGACGCGGGGCGGTTCTCCTGTGGTTCGAGCGTGGGATACCAGATGTGCGCCACCATAACCGCTTCCACGCCGGACTCTAGTGCGGCGCGGAAGGGGACAAGTTCGGTGGTTTCAAGTCGTTCACGATCGAGCGCGATCATGGGCAGGGAGGTATGCGAATCGGCGCTGGAATCGCCGTGACCGGGGAAATGCTTGACCGTCGCCAGCACCCCACCGGACTGCATCCCCTGCACGAAAGCAGCAATAATCGGGGCGACCTGTTCCGGGAAACTGCCCGCCGAACGGCGCTTAATGACCAAGTTGGCGCGATTGGTTTCCAGATCGGCTACTGGCGCGAAATCCATGTTCACGCCTACTGCCCGCAATTCGGCAGCGAGCGCAGCGCCCACCGCATACGCCAGCGCGGGATCGGCAGCAGCAGTAAGCAAGGAGGGCGTGGGAAAAGCGGTGAAGCCGTCCTCTAGAGCGCGGATCGGCCCCATCTCCTGATCGGCGGACACTAGCAGCGGCAGCCCGCCCACTTCGGTCATAACCTGCTGGTAACGGTTCACAAGGCGGGTGACATCGGCGGGGTTGCCCGTGTTGGTATCCATCAGCACCACGCCGCCGGGCTGATAGTGGGTGAGAAATTCTTGATCGGGAATGGTGAGGGTATCGCCGTAGAGGTGGACGAAGAACATCTGCGCCACCCGCTGTTCCAGCGAAAGCGCCGCCAGCGGGTCATCCTGTGCGACGGTGGGAACGCACATCAGCGCAGTCAACAATAGAAAGGGGGCGAGACAACGCCCCGCCCCCTGAAATATCCGTATTGAACAGCACATGAAACCCCGACTCACTCGCCCGTTTCGCTCAGGCGGTAGCCGATGCCGCGTACATTCACGATCAGATCGGCATCCTCGCCCGTTTGCTTGAGCTTGCGGCGCAAATTGCTGACGTGCGGACGAATGACTTCGCGTGCTTCAGCTTCGTCCACCGCATAACCACGCACTTCGCGCACAAGTTCATGACAGGATACAACGCGCCCACGATGCGCCGCCAGATACAGCAGCAGATCAAATTCGGTGGGGGTCAGGTCAATCGGCTTATCGCCCACAGAAATCTGATAGCGCCCCGGATATATGGTCAAGGGGCCGAGAGTCATATTGCTACTGTTGGCCGCGTCCGCAGGATGTTCGTCAAAGTGTTGGGGCGGCGGCGGGGGCGGCGGCGGCAGATCATCATCCTCATCATCCTGATAGGCAGCGTTGATGGCAGCCATATCCGCCGAGGATAGTTCAAATACGTTACTGCGAATGGCATCCAACAAAGCGCGGCGGCGCTTGAGATTACGTGCCCGTTCCACACCCCGTGCCACGCTCTGACGAATGTCTTGGCTGGAGCTTGGCTTGATGAGGTAATCATGGGCCCCCAAGCGCAAGCTTTCGACAGCCGTCCCCAAACTGGCATACCCGGTCATCAGAATAACAATCGAGTCGGGCGAGGTATCCTTAATACGTTTGAGCAGTTCAACGCCCGTCAAACCGGGCATACGAATATCGGTCAGAACCACATCATATTCGCGCTTGCTGATGATTTCTAAGGCTTCTTCGCCGCTGGAAGCCTCATCTACTTCGTAACCAATACGTTGAAGAGTCTTACTTACGGAATAACGAATTGCGCCTTCATCATCAACCACCAACACATGGGCGGTTTCGTTGGTTTCCATCCGGCACCATCCTGCGCCTAGTTCATACTTTCCTCATGTTTCCTTAATCATATCAAGGTTTTTCTGTCTATGCAACCTACAGAAGTACTTGGTTATGGGAACGTATTTACACAGTCCACGAAAATTATGTTTACGCAATAAATCTAGCCTTTAGGGTACGACAAGGCTTGGCACATACCATTCTCCATGATTAACATTAGAAGCGACTGCACAATTCCAGCGCCCATCCCACCAGATGGCAGTCACCACTCCATTTACGTCCAGCAACGGCAGGCCATCTCGCAACGCCAGCGGGATATGCTGATCCACCATCCAACGGCTGAGTTTACGGGTGTGACCACCCATGCCCTGCGGTGCGAAACGATCTCCGGCACGGCGGGTACGCAACCGGACAACCGCGCCAGCGGGAATGGGGAGTGCATCGGCGGCATCGGGTGACGCGGGACGGATACAAATTTTGAAAGTCCCCACCCACGCCTCACCGGGGATGGGCAGCGGAACATCCGTATCCGGCGGCAGCATGGCGGGGGGCGGCTGTCCAGCCCGTTCGATGCACAGCCAATCGTAATCCACGCGCAAATGCACCCCGCCCACGAACTGCGCCAGCGCACCCTGCTTTCCCGTCAAGGCGAGATGCTGTGCCGTCCGCACATGGGCATAATCCACCGAATCCGCGCTTGCCACCTGTTCGACTCCGCGCATCAGCCAGCGGCGCTGCAAGGCGGGGTGCAAAGCGCGAAAGGCTTTCCGCCGGATGGCCGCCGAATGGGGCGTGTTGAAGCAATCCGCCGAGTCCAGCAAACGGTCTACTACAGAAGATAGGTAATCGTCCTCTAATGCGGCGCTCTCCGCGAGGCGGGTAAGTGTGTGGCGAATCGGCGGGGCGAGCGTCTCCAGAAGGGGCAGTAAACGGTGGCGGACGGCATTTCGCAACAGCGCGGTATCAGCGTTAGTGGCATCCTCACGGGGGCGCAGGTCGTGTTCGTGGCAGTAGACTTCGATCTGGCGGCGCGGGGTGAACAGCAGCGGGCGAATCAGGCGCAATTCGGGATGAAAAGGCAACGGGGCGGAAAGTGCCATTCCACGCAGACCCCGCAAGCCAGTGCCGCGCAGTAAACGCAACAGCACCGTCTCGGCTTGATCGTCGGCATGATGAGCAACGACCACCTGTGCTGCGCCGATCTGATGCGCTACCGCAGCGAAAAAATCATAGCGGGCGCGACGGGCTGCTGCTTCGATGTTCCCTGCTTGCAGCACTTCGGCCTGCCCCACCGTCACAGACAGCCCCCACGCTGTAGCAAGTGTCCGCACATAGTCTGCGTCCGCCGCGCCCACCGCACCGCGTAAGCCGTGATTGAGCGTAGCGACATGCAACTGCCAATCGGCAGCGGGGGCGAGCGCGTGCAGGGCATGGAGCAAGGCCAGCGAATCTGCGCCGCCAGACACACCGACGACCAACCGTGCGCCGTCAGGAATAAGCTGATTCTGCTGGATAATCTGCCACAGATGGTCGTGCAAGATGCCGCCCCCACACCACAATATGGAGGCATTATAACCCCCTCGGCGCAAGCCAATCCTCTTGGCAACCCCGCGAGTTTGCTATAATGCGCGGCGCAACAAGATGTGAGGGATGCGGCGTGCGTAATTTTCGATCCAGCCGATGGGTCTTTCTGGGCGTGGTGCTGCTCATCAGCTTCGGCCTCATCACAGCCAGCCAATTGGGTTTTTTGGGGCCGCTGCGCGGGATCGCCGCCGCGCCGCTGAACC
>CAIVEA010000171.1 GCA_903904765.1 uncultured Chloroflexota bacterium | reverse complement strand
GGCGGATGAGTTCAACCACTTTTTCCTGTTCGGGGCCGCGCCCGACGAGATCGCCCGCGCACAGGATGTGGTCTACATGATGAAACTGTTCAAGCCGTTCTAATGCGGTTTGAAGTGCGGCATAATCCCCATGTATGTCCGCAAGGAGTCCAATTTTCATTCCTTGACCCTAATCTTGACAGAATATGGTTTCATTATAGACGAACATGCCGTAAAAATCCGCAGTCTCTAATTCAGAGGCAACAAAAAACCGGCTGGGGTAGCCGGTCTTTGAAAGCGTAGCTACGGGAAGGGTTAGCTGGCTTTGCGGGCGGGGGCGTGTTGCGGTAGCGCCCCGTGAATCACATCCACCAGATCGTAAGCATCGAAGGGTTTGGGCAGGATGTCGGTGACTTTCAAATCCAGCGCTAGCATCAGTTCATCCTCGCTAAACTGGTCGGGCATCAGCACGACGGGCAGGTGCGCGTAACGGTAATCCGAACGCAGCCGTAGCAGCAGGTCGAACCCGCTGAACGTGCCGAGGTTGATGCTGCTCACGATAACATCCGGTAGGCGTTTCTTGAGGACGGTCAGCGCCTCCACCACCGAAGAGACAGGCAAACTCTGAAATCCAGCCATCTTTAGCACAAGGTCAAGCTGGTTTGCCAGCAGGGTATTCTTCTCGATAATCAAGACAAATGGCTGCGAATGAGTGTTGTTTTCGGATTGCATCAGAACACCGCCTCTATGTTTTGTTACACTTATCATAAAGTACTTTGCGTAACAAATCCCTAAAGATTTTAGGTACCCCACTAAAATCTTCCTTACGACATGCTGCCTTTCAGCCAGCGCGTCCCTTGCGGCGTGTCCTCCAGCGTGTAACCCAGTACCGCCAGCCCGTCGCGCACTTTGTCTGCCAGCGCCCATTGTTTGGCGACACGCAGTTCGCCGCGCAGCGCCACCAGCAGGTCGAGTAGCGGGGCGGCAGCATCGGGGGCGGCAGGGCGCATCCCATCCAGCAGCGGCAGGAGCGCCTGTAACGCTTGCACGCTCAAGCCTGCGCGGTTATACACTCCCTGTTCGAGGTTCACGCCCGCCAGCAACCCCAACGTGACCAGCCCTTGCACTGCGGCGGCGTACTCCTGCGCGTCGAACGCTTGCTGTGTGGTGGCTCGCGCCTGTGCGATGTCGGCGTGTTCCTGTTCTTCGGGCATCTCCGGCGGCGGTTCGGGGGCGGTCAGCAGAGTGCCGGCTTTGCGCTGGCCTTCGTTCAGGTCGAAGCGTTCGCCCTTGTTGTAAGCCCATGCCCGCCCGCTGTGGTGCAGCGTGACCTGCGCCGCACCCAGCACCTCGGCCTGCCGCGCCGTCGTGTCAATCACCGCCGCCGCGTACTCATCAATGCCGAGCAGCGTGGTTTCGGGCGGTAGCAGGTTTTCGAGCCGGGTCATGCGTGCCGCGCCCATGTAGCAGAAGCGCGTGTCATGCTGGTCACCGCTGCTGTTGTTCCAGTGCGGCACGACCGTCATTTTCAGGCCGAGTGTGGCGAGCAGGTCTAGGCCGTCAATCCAGTGCGGGTCTGCGCCCACTTTGTAAATTTCGTATACGGGCAGGGTGTGCGTGCCGAGCGTGAGCGCCGCCGCGCTGGAAAAGACCAGCATCGCGCCCGCCTGCCAGCGTTCCGCGATGGCCGCCCACACCGGACTGCCGCGCCACAGACGCACTGCATAGCTGGCGCTGCCCGGCCCCGCGAACAGGTAGTTGGCGTTGCGGATAGCGGTTACGGCGGCGGCGATTTGCTCCGGCGGGTCATCGGCGCGATGATAACGGGCAAGTGCCAGCGGCAGCCCGAAGTTGCGCTGGAAGTAGGCGCTGGCTTTGTGACCGATGGAGTCGATATTCAGTTCAAAGCCGGCGGGCGTGTCTATGAAAACCGGACGAGGCGCTTCGCCCAACCGCGCCATCAGCATGCGGTGGACTTCTGCCATCGAGTCGGCCAGTTCGCCCGATCCCATCAATGCGATTGTTCCCGGTGTAGCCATGCTGTTCCCTTTGATCGCGTCTATCTGTACAATGTTAACCTGCTGAACTTAGGAATAACATCCGTATCGGATGAGGACATCATGATTGAACCGATTAGCCGCTGGGTAGACGTGGGCTTGAAGCTGCATGTGCGCGAATGGGCAGGGGAGGGGCAACCGTTCGTATTGCTGCACGGTCTCGCCAGCAACAGCCAGACATGGTTGGGTGTGGGGGCACAACTGGCGCAAGCCGGACATCATGTGATTGCGGTTGACCAGCGCGGGCATGGTTTGAGCGATAAGCCTGATAGCGGCTACGACTTTGACACCGTAACGGGCGATTTGAACCGTTTGATCGTGGCGCTGGGGCTGCGGCAGCCGATTGTGGCGGGGCAGTCGTGGGGCGGAAATGTGGTACTGGCCTTCGGCGCACGTTATCCCGGCGTGGCGCGGGGGCTGGCCTTTGTGGATGGTGGTTTCTTGCACCTGAACTCCCGCTTCCCCGACTGGGAAACGACGGCTCAACAGTTGCGCCCGCCGCCACTGGCAGGTACGCCGCGCAGTACATTGCAGGGCTGGATCGCGCAAAATCACCCCGACTGGCCGGCATGGGGAGTGGAGGCTACGTTGGGCAACTTCGAGACGCTGCCCGATGGGACGATTCGCCCGCATCTCACGCTGGAACGGCATCTGCTCATCCTGCGTGCGCTCTGGGAGCAGAATCCGGCACCGCTGTTCCCTCAGGTGCGCGAAGGGGTGCTGGTGTGCGTGGCGCTCAAGAACCCGGAACGGGACGCGCATTTTGAGCCGCAGGTGCTGGCGGCGGAACGTGGGTTGTCGCGCTGCCATGTGGAATGGTTCGAGGATACTGACCACGATATACACGTCCAGCGTTCGGCGGCGCTGGCGGCGTTGTTCCACAAAATGCTGGCAGAAGGCGTATGGGCGTAGTGCCACTTACACGGGCGGCCAAGGATAGTTCGGGCCGTTCGGCCCCGGTTGCGGGAACTTGCGCGTTTTAAGCAGGTGGCGGGTGCGGCTCTTGAACATGGCGATTTCGCGCTCGCTCAACAGTTCAGCCAACGCCTGATAGTAGGCCGAGTCTGCGTTTTCCAGTTCGGCGGTCAGGTTTTCCATATCGTCTAGCAAGTCGGTGGGGATGGGTTGACCCGCGAACTCCCAGATCACGGTGCGGAGTTTGGGGGCGCTGTTGAAGGTGATGCCGTGATCTATACCCCACACATGCCCCTGTGAATCCACCAGCACATGCCCGCCTTTGCGGTCGGCGTTGTTCACCATCACATCGAAGGCGCAGATTCGGGCGGCTTGCGGAAGCAGCGTTTCATCGAACGAGAAATAGTTCACTTCGGGATCATGGTCTACGTAGAACTGTACGCTGCCGATGCCCCTCGGCCCTTCGCGCAGCACCGTTGGCGGCACAATTTGCCAACCCAGTTGGTGCGAGGTGAGGAAGGCGGCGCGTTCGCGCTGGCATAATGTCCCGTCTGGGAAGTCCCATAGCGGACGTTCGCCCCGGCGTGGCTTGTAGACGGCCATCAATTCCTCGTCGCTCTCTTTCACGCTGACGAGAAAGGTGTAGTTGGAACTCCAGCGCATCAGGCCGTGCTCATTTTCGAGCGCCCCGCGTTCCAGAATTTCGAGTACACGCTCGATGCTCACGCCTTTGGCGGGTGGGTTGTCGCCG
>CAIVEA010000170.1 GCA_903904765.1 uncultured Chloroflexota bacterium | reverse complement strand
GCCCGAAAACCTGATTCAAGATGCTCATCAGCAGGATGACCAACATCACCATACCTGCTGAGGTCGCAGCAAGGAAGAACATCTGCCAGCGGGCAGCGCGAGAATTTCGCGTCATCAGTTGTTTTCTGAATGCCGAGTCATCTGGCATGTGGGTCGTCATATTCATCAGTTATTCGTAGCTTTCGCGGAACCGATTGGTCACGTATTGGCTGATCAAATTCAACACGATGGTAATCAGAAACAGCGTGAGGCCGATAGCGAACAAGCTGTTGTAATCAATCGAGTTGTAGCTGATTTCGCCGCCGCTGATGCGGACGATATGACCGGTCATCGTTTCGGCTGCGGCGAACGGGTTGAGCGTGAGATTCGGTCCTGAACCTGCTGCCAGCGCCACAATCATCGTTTCGCCCACCGCCCGCGATATGCCGAGGATGAAAGCCGCTAGAATGCCGGAGAGCGCCGCCGGTACAACCACCTTGAGCGTAGTTTCGAGGCGCGTCCCGCCCAGCCCGTAGCTGGCTTCACGCAAGGCGCGGGGGACGGCGCTGAGCGCGTCCTCACTGATGGAGGCAATGGTGGGGATAATCATGAAACCCATGACCAGACCTGCCGAGGCCATATTCTGGAATTGCACCGTATCCTGCCCGAAGATGCCGCGCAGGAAGGGCGACACGGTGAGGATGGCGAAGAAGCCGTAGACCACCGTCGGAACGCCCGCCAACATTTCCAGCGTCGGCTTGAGGATGGCACGCGCTTTCGGCTTGGCATATTCGCTCAGGTAGATGGCTGCGCCCAATCCCAATGGAATAGCAACCAGCATGGCGATCAAGCTCGTCATCAAGGTGGCTGTAACCAGCGGCATGATGCCGAAGCGCCCGATGATGGGCTGCCAAACCGTATCGGTCAAAAATTCGATCAGATCGAGTTCGCCACTGCCGAAGAAGAGCAGCGATTCTTTGAGAAGCACCAACACAATACCGATTGTGGTTACGATGGAGATCGCGCCACAAATAAGGAGAATGGTTTGGATGATGCGCTCATCAAGCCGCAGATGGCGGCTCAGGTCAATAGCCTGACCCTCACTGTAGACCGCTTTATGCGGAAGCGCACGGGCTAACAGGTCAGTTTTTCGATTGAGTTCCAATTTAGCTTCCATACTGAGGGGGATAATCCTTTTTGCTTGGGGGGATATGCTGGATTCTGTTCCTTATTACCTTCTAAAGTGTATCAGTATCTATACTGAGAAAAAATGAAGAAGAGGGATTTTTAAGAAAATTTAACCGGGCTTAATGGTATTTAACATAAATACTGGAGGGTAGGTTTACCCCACCCTCCAGTATTTGAAGGAGATTACTGAGCGCCAGCGGCGGCGAGCCACCACAGACGCGAACGGTTCAGGGCATATTCGCTGGCCGGGAAGTAACCGACGGCACCGATTTCATCCTGCACGTTGGTCAGGAAGAAGTTGATGAACGCGGCCACCTGCGGCTTGTCCTGCATGATCTGGGCGGTGGTGTACACATACAGCGGGCGGGCGAAGCGGTACTTGGCGCTTTCCACCGTCTCGAAGTTGGGGGTCACACCGTCCACCGAAACCGTCTTCAGGCTGGCGGCGTTCGCCACGTAGTAGGCATACCCGAAGAAACCGATGGCATACGGGCTGCTCTCCACACCCTGCACCAGCACGTTGTCGCTCTCGCTCTGGTTCAGGTTGCTGGCGGCGAGGATGGGTGCAGAGTCCTTGTCGAAGGTCTTCTCAACAAAGTAGTCGAACGTGCCGCTGTCGGTGCCGGGGATGTAGCGGATGATGTCCTCGGCAGGCCAGCTCGGATCCACATCCGACCACTTGACGGCGGTGCTGAACACCAGCTTGATTTGATCGGCGGTCAGGTCGGTCAGGAAGCTGTTTTCGGCGCTGATGACAATCGCCAGACCATCCGTACCCACGCGGAAGGGGACAGGCTCAAGTCCGTTCGCTTGGCACTTCTGGAGTTCTTCCGGCTTGGCGGGGTCGTCACTGCTCTTGATGGGGCGGCTGGCATTGGCAATGTCGGAGGTCAGTTCTTCGCAGAAGGCCTTGAAGCCGCCGCCCGTGCCGCTTTCACCGATGCTGATGCTGCTGCCGAAACCTTCTTCGGTGAAACGGGCTGCAATTGCGTTCGCCAGCGGTTCAACCGTCGAGCTACCATCGGCCACAATGTCGCCTACGACAGTGGCAGGCACAACTTCCGGCAGGGTGAAGGTGGGCAGCAAAACGGTGTCAATAACATGGATCACGCCGTTCGAGGCTTCGATGTCAGCCGTCACGACTGTTGCATCGTTCACCTTGACCGTCATGCCGTCCGACACCACCTGCACGGCTTCGCCCTGAACGGTGGCAACATCGGTCACTTCAGCGGTCACATCCGTCGAGGCTACTTTGCCAGCGGCCACATGGTAGGTCAGGACGGCGGTCAGCGCGTCCGGGTTGGCGCTCAGATAGTCCACCACGAAGGCGGGCAGTTTGGCGAAGGCATCATTGGTCGGGGCGAAAACGGTGAAGGGGCCTTCGCCATTCAGCGTGTCCACGAGGCCAGCGGCCTGCACCAGCGAAACCAGTGTCGAGAAGTCGGCATTGCCAGCGGCCACATCCACGATGGTGCCCGCCTGCGCGCCGATGCGGGCGAAGGGCATAACCATGACGATTGCGAGAACCAGAACCAAAAGCTTCTTCATATCAGTGATT
>CAIVEA010000169.1 GCA_903904765.1 uncultured Chloroflexota bacterium | reverse complement strand
GTGATCGCCGTTTGCAGGCGCTCCTCGGTTAGCGACTGGCGGCGCTTTTGGCGGGGGCGGGCATTTTGCCGCTTTGCGTGTGCCGGGTGACGACGTGCAACGTGAGATCATCCATCGTGCGGAAGCGCCGCTGGCAATACGGGCAGACGGGGATTGTTTCGTCCCCACCGGATGCGGGTTGAGGACGCTGATTGTTTGAAGTCACGAACAACCTCTCTTTTTTGTTTCACAAGAAAATAACACATCTCAAAATATTGCAAACAGTATAACTGCGCTTTGCGGATTGTACAAACGCAGTTAGGGCTAACTGTCGTATAGATGCAGGATGTAGTCCTGCTCAAACGTCGGTGCGCCCATGCGGTGCAAAATCGGAAGCATCTGGGAACGATGATCTGTGCCGTGATTCACCAGATGCAGCAGAATTTCGCCGCGTGTGTTGTGTTTGATGCCGCCACGATGGGGCATGTCATACGTCAGCACTTCGGCTAGATGTGCGTCGGTGAGCGTGGGTAGGTATGCCAGCATTGCTGCCTCGACCTTGTCCCATAGTGGGCGGACTGCTGCCCGTGTCGTGAGCGTATCGGCCTGCGGTGCGACGGGCAGGGGGACACCCTGTAACCGCGCCAACCAGCGGCCATCCACGCCGACCAGATGCACATAATGGTTCCGCAATGAACCGATGGAATACGGCACATCTTCCACGAACTGCGCGTCGGTGATGTGGTCTATGCTGTTCCACAGGCGGCGGTGGGAAGCATAGTTGTATTGTGCGAAGGAAATAATGGTTGAAATGTTCATGGGGTGAACTATACCATGAGCCGTCACATGCGTCCACTAATGCACCGATGTGAAATGCTAGAAATGACAATCGGCAGGACGAAATCCGTTACGGAACTACCGCCACACGCCACACTTCAAACCCTTTGTCGCAACCGATGACCAGCGTCGTTCCATCTTTGCTCAGGCGCACAAGGTCAGGCTGGCGACCACACTCGCGGCGGTTGCCTAACCCGTAGCGTTGACCGCTGTGCGTATCCCATGCTACCAGCGTTGGCTGACTGTCCCCGTCTGCCGTCAGGATGACATCCCCATTGTGGGTGATTTGCATGAACGGAATGTAAACACCGTTCAGCGGGGCGACGAGGTGATTCGTGCCCTTCTCGAAGTCCAGCCAGTATACGCCCTGCGACTCGCCATCCCGCCAGCCGAAATAACGACCATCCGGCGTGAGTGCCCCCATTCCCGGCAGGGCGGGCAGTTGGGCGCTGGCGTTGACTGTACCTGTGTCCAGTATCCAGCGTTGAATCAGGTTGTCGCGGGTGACGGTGATGGCGTAGGGGGGATCAATGCGCCCGATGCGTAAGAAGGCGTTCGGGTCGCTGTCGGGCGCGGCTGCGCTGATGGCGCTGGATGCTGCTGCGCCGATGGGTAGCATAGCGATATAGGGTGGCGTGAACCCGTCTTGCGGCATCATCTCCAGCCCGATTTGGTCGCCCGACTGCCAGATGCGAACCGGAAAATCCGCCCAACCACAGGTGAGCAAAAGATCAGTTCCGGTATACAGGGCGGTATAGGCGCTGCTGCCATTGATGTAGGCCGCCGCAAAGCCCTGCGTACCGAACGCGCCATCCACGAATGTCCCCGGCTTGCCGTCCCCATCCGCACAAACCGGAGTGATCGGGGG
>CAIVEA010000168.1 GCA_903904765.1 uncultured Chloroflexota bacterium | reverse complement strand
CGAAACAGCCGTCGCTGCCGGTTTGTGGTCGGGCATGATGGCGGTGGCGATGAGGATGGCGAGGATGCCTTTGGTGCTGTCGAACGCCCACACCAGAATACCCCACCAGAATCCCATAGCGCGGATGACGTTGGTCGCGCCCATGTTGCCGCTACCCACTTCAAAAATGTTCAGGTTCTTACGCTTGGCAACCAGATAAGCTGTGGGGATAGACCCCAGCAGGTAGCTGACGGCGATGATGATAGACCATTGTAGTACCGGTGTTTCGTGCATAATCCCAACCCTTCTGCTGCCCCATTCTCATCATTAGCATTGGCGCGTTAAAGAATGCGGTGTAATCATGATAACCCTTAACATCCCGTAAAGTTATGCAAGAATTTCAAAGTCTCATTTATTGCGCGTTTTCGTGGGTTCTGCGCCGTGCTACAATCACGCTTATGAAGAAATGGACGCTTTGCTTGGCGCTCGTGCTGCTGCTCGGCAGCCGCGTGGCCTTCGCGCAGGACAGCGCGGGGCTGATGGGGCGCATCAACGAACTACGCGCTTCGTTGGGACTGCCGGCTTACGCATGGAACGGCGCATTGGCCGCCGCCGCGCAAAGTCAGGCGCAGTGGATGGTGGATAGCGGCACGATTGCCCATGCCCGCCCGGACGGTAGCACCCCCCGCACGCGGGCGCTGGCGGCGGGATACACCACCACCGAAGTGAGCGAGAATATCTATGGTGGCACGAACGCCACCCCCAACGATGCGTGGACATTCTGGATCAACTCTGCCATTCACTATGCGGGGCTGACCAACGCCCGTTATAAGGAAGTGGGCGTGGGCATCGCCAGTGGTAGCTGGGGCAGCGCCTATGTGCTGGTGTTCGGTAATCCGGGCGGCGCGGCCTATGTGCCACCTGCGGCTGGCACGGGCAATAGTGGCGGCGGGGGGAGTGCATCCAACGCGCCGCCCTCGTATGTGGTCGGCCTCGACACGCACGGCAACATCATGCACGAAATCCAACCGGGCGACACGCTGGGCGATATTGCGCTGATCTACGGCTACACATGGGCGGATATTCCGACGATGGTGGCGCTGAACGGCCTGAATCAAGAGGATTACCGCGATCTGGAAGTGGGGTCTATTTTCCTCGTGCCGCCCAAAAACGGCACATACACCCCCACACCGGGCGACGCACCCACCAGCACGCCTGAACCGGCAACCGCCACCGCCACACCTGAACCCGCGACGTTGACACCGCCGCCTAGCCCGTCCCCGGCGCTGACCGAATCACCTGCGCCTACACCCTCGCCAGTGGTGATTGCGGCGACGGCCAACAGCGTCCCCGAACAGGTGCAAATCCTCGTCCCCACCCATTTACCCACCGTGACCCCGGCAGCGGTGGCGCTGGTGAATACGCCTGCGGGTGACTCCAGCGGTGTGACGATCACTGCGAACACCAGCCCGCCGCTGTGGTTGATCGTGGGGTTGCTGGTGCAGGTGGGTGTGCTGCTGGTGGCCGGTATAGAACTGGTGCGGCGGATGCGCCGTCGTTGAAAGGACTGTTATGCCTACTCTGACGCGCTACTGGAAAGCTTTTGTAGGGGCGCTGCGCCTTACGCTGCGCGGCGAAACCGCCCCGCCACCTGCGCCTGCCCATCCTCTGCTGGATTGGGTGCGGCAAACGCTGGCGCTGACGGCAGCGGTACGCAAAGCGGTAAGCGCGGTGGGTGTGGATGTGTCGGCGGTCAAAATCCGCGTGGACGGGCGGGCGATGAGCGCGGAAACGCTGCTGGCGGCGGTGCAGTTTCATGCGGCGCAGGAATATCCGAACCTGCTACGCAACGGCGGCGGTCAGCGGGTGCTGAACGCGGTGTATGCTACCAATTTCAACGATCACTACGCCGTGCTCAAGCTGCTGGAAACGCCGGAATGGAGCGCCCCCGCTTTGCAGGACAGCCTGCGCCGACTGGCTGACCACCTCGAACATTACCCCGCAATCTGAGCGCCTATGTGAGCGTTAGGGCGTGGTCAATGGGGGTTTATTACGATTTGGATAAAAAAGTTTTGTAGAAAGTTTACAAAATTTATAAATAATTGTCCTACATTGCTTGACTTATGTTTCGTAGGCATGTTATGGTTAGAATATTCGTTGTTTGTTCATCTCTTT
>CAIVEA010000167.1 GCA_903904765.1 uncultured Chloroflexota bacterium | reverse complement strand
TGACCAATCTGGCGGGGGTTGCGCCGCCCAACATGGCGGAACATGCCCTGTTGATGATGTTGGCCTTCGCCCATCGCTTGCCGCTGCTCACCCGCCGCCAGCAAGCGGGCGTGTGGGGCGGCGATATGGAACGCCGCGCCGATTTCACGCCTGCCGAACTGCTGGGCGCGACGGTGGGCGTGGTCGGTTACGGCGCAATCGGGCGGGAAGTCGGGCGAATCGCGCACAGCTTCGGCATGAAGGTGCTGGCTGTCGCGCCGTCGCTCAACTCGTTACAGGTCAAACCGCTGACCTACCAGATTCCCGAACTGGTCGGACTACCCGGCAAAGAGCCGGATGCGTTTTACACGCCGGATCGCTTACACGAGATGCTGGCACTGTGCGATTATGTGGTGCTGGTCGTGCCACATACGCCGCAAACCCACCACATGCTGGACGCGGCAGCTTTCGCGGCGCTGAAACCGGGCGCGGTACTGGTCAATATTGCGCGGGGCGGCGTGGTGGACGAGAGCGCCATGATCGCGGCGCTGCGTTCGGGGCGGTTGGCGGGGGCGGCGCTGGATGTGTTCGAGCAAGAGCCGCTGCCCACCGAAAGCCCGCTGTGGACGATGGACAACGTGATTCTCTCCCCGCATATCGCCGGCCTGACCAGCCGTTATTTTCAAGTGGTGTTCGATATTTTTAGGACTAATTTGCGGCGTTATCTGGCAGGCGAACCCCTGCTGAACCAAGTCTTACCCGTTAGAAAGGCGGCCTCCGAATGAAGATCGTACTCATCGGCGCGGGCAGTGCTCGCTTCACACAGGGACTCATCGCAGACCTCATTCTCTCGCCCCAGCTTGGCCCGTATGAAGTGTGCCTCGTGGATATTGATCCGGTGGCGCTGGATGTGGCGGAGAAGCTCTCGCGCAAGCTGATCGAACGGGCGGGGGCGAATATTCAGATTCGCGCTTCCACTGACCGCCGCGAACTGCTCCCCGGCGCACGTTATGTCATCACCACGATTGGCGTGGGCGGACGGCGGGCGTGGGAACAGGATGTATTCATCCCGCGCAAGTACGGCATCTTCCAGCCTGTCGGCGACTCGGTCATGCCGGGTGGTGTATCGCGGGCGATGCGGATGATTCCGGCGATGGTGGATATTGCGCGGGATGTCAAAACCTTTGCGCCGGGGGCGTTCCTGTTCAACTACAGCAACCCGATGAGCGCCAACTGCTGGGCAGTGCGGCGTGAAACGGGCATAGATATTGTCGGGCTGTGTCACGGCGCGTTCCGTGTGGAGCGCAATCTGGCGGAATTGGCGGGCGCACCTCCCGATGAAGTGACCAGCGTGGCGGTGGGGTTGAATCATCTGACGTTCTTCTACAAGCTGTACCATCACGGGCGCGACCTGATGCCCGCGTTGCATGAGAAGGCCGCCGCTATGCTGAACGACCCCGCCAACACGGGCGCTGTGCCGCCCTTCCCTCCGGCGGGCAACGACTTCGAGGATCGGCCCTTCGCGGCGAATCCGTTCTCATGGACGCTGTTCGAGGCGTATGGCGCATATCCTTCAGCCAATGACCGCCATGTGACCGAATTCTTCCCCGAACGTTTCCCCGGTGGGCGCTATTACGGGCGCACGCTGGGCAAGGATGCCTACTCGCTGGAAGATGCGATTGCCATCTGGGGCGATCAGGTTTACGAGGAGATGCGGGCGCAGGCTTACGGCGAAAAGCCGTTGAGCGACGAACTGCTCAAGCGGCGCGTGGGCGAACACGAACAACTGCTGCAAATCATGGAATCCATCGAATGGGATCAGCGGCACATCTTCTATGCTAACCTGCCCAATCGGGGTGCGATTCCTAACCTGCCGCCGGATGCGGTGTTAGAATTCCCGACAGTGGCGACGGCGGGCGGGCTGCGTCCGATTCAATTTGACGATTTCCCGGATGCGCTGGCCGCCATTCTGATTCGCAAGATCGCCGCGATTGAATTGACCGTCGAGGCGGCGCTGACGGGCAGTCGCGAGTTGTTCACCGAGGCGCTGCTGGTGGATGGCGCGGTGACAGATCGGGCGGTGGCGAACGCGCTGCGCGACGAGATGCTGGACGCGCACCGGGCGAATCTGCCGAACTTTTTCGGATAGGGCTGACTTCACCCCGAATCCTTTACAAGGGTAGGTTCTTTGCGGGACAACCCTCAACCCCAACCCTTCTCCCTCAGGGCGAAGGGAGTAAGGCGAAGAAACCTCACCCCCCAGCCCCCTCTCCGTAGTAACAGGCGAGGGGGAGCAAGCAGCAGACTCTTTCTCCCCTCTCCAAAGCGGTACTCCGCGTGTTGGAGAGGGGACTGAGGGGTGAGGTTCTTAAAAAACCTACCCTTGTAAGGGGGGTAGGGG
>CAIVEA010000166.1 GCA_903904765.1 uncultured Chloroflexota bacterium | reverse complement strand
TGCTGGTGGGGGCGGCGGCAGTAGGGTGGGTGCTGGTGAGTATCGTAGTGGTGCTGGCAAACCTGAATTTCTGGCTCAACTTCTGCGCCGGATGCTGGATGTACTACCAGTTCAACCGACTGGGCATCAAAGGGTTCAATCGCTCACCTATTGCTTAACGCTCAAGCCGTCACGGGGATAATGCACCATGCTGGAACGTTTGCTGCTCGTTTCGACTTTACTCGCGTTGGGCGCATTGGCGTATTGCGCTTTTCGTCGTTATCATGTGCGGAGCGTTGCGGTGAAAGCCGCTGCCGACCCGCTACTACTGGGATTAAAGCCGGATGTCCCGGCGATTGTGTATTTCACTACGCCCGGTTGCGTCCCATGCAAGACGCAGCAAGCGCCCGCATTAGACCGTTTGCAGGCGCATTTGGGCGAGGCGATTCAGATCGTGCGTGTGGATGCCAGTGAGGACAGCGATGCGGCGGCGCGGTGGGGTGTATTCTCCGCCCCCACCACTTTCGTGATTGATCCGCGCCAGCAAGTGCGGCAGGTCAATCATGGTGTGGCGGATACGCATACGCTCTTACGTCAACTGGAGCAAGCACGGTAAACCCTTTTGAGCGCAGTCGAAACGCATCAGAAACATCCTGATTTCATCGTTCAGCTCGAAGAACCGTTCAACGGTAGTGCGCCGTTGGAGTTCCTCGTACAAGAGTTCATCACGGCGAACGATCTGTTCTTCGTCCGCAATCACGGGAACGTCCCGGAGATTGACCCGACCACCTATCGCCTGTCGGTGGCCGGGATGGTGCGCGAACCGTTGGAACTGAGCCTAGATGATCTGAAGTCGCGTTTTCCCCGCGTGGAGCTTGATGTGACGCTCCAATGCGCGGGCAACCGCCGCGATGAGTTAATGAGGGTCGCGCCCATTCCCAACGAATTGCCGTGGGGCGCGGGGGCGATCAGCACAGCAAAGTGGGTGGGTGTGCGCTTGCGCGATGTGCTGATCGGCGCGGGTATTGAACGCACATCACGCCATATTGCCTTCGGCGGGCTGGACACTGTATCGCGTTTAGAGCGCAGTTTTGGTTTCGGCGGCTCAATCCCGATGGATAAAGCCATGATGCCCGAAACCCTGTTGGCTTACGAGATGAACGATCAACCGCTACCGCCCGCGCACGGATTTCCGCTGCGGGTGTTGGTGCCGGGGTACATCGGCGCACGCAGCGTGAAATGGCTGGGACAGATCACCGCGCAGAACGAACCTTCGATGAACTATTTCCAGCGCCGCGCTTACAAGCTGTTCCCGCCAGATGTTACGCCAGAAAATGTGAACTGGGACGAAGGCATTATGCTGGGCGAAAATTCCCTCAATGCCGTCATCTGTTACCCGTTCCCCGGCGATACGCTCCCCGCTGGCGAAGTGAACCTGCTCGGCTATGCCATGAGCGATGGTCACAGCATGGTCGAGCAAGTGCAGGTTTCGGTGGATGATGGAATGCACTGGACGAAAGCCGAATTTCTGGCGGAGAAACGCGATTTGTGGACGTGGCGGCTGTGGCAGGCCAAGCTAAATCTCGCGCCCGGCAAGTATACGCTGACCGCCCGTACACGCGACACTATAGGCAACAGCCAACCGCGTGATACGCAGGAGGTATGGAACTTCAAAGGCTACGGGAACAACTCGTGGCATCGTATCAACATCACCTGTGAATGAAGTAATCGTTAGCGGGCATCAAGCGCCGTAGACGAATCTAAGGATGAGGACACCCGACTTATGCAGCCGTTAGTACATGAACATGCCGAATTGAACCACGATGAAATCCGCCGCTACGCCCGCCACCTCATCATGCCGGAAGTGGGCATTGACGGGCAGCGCCGCCTGAAAGCCGCCTCGGTACTGTGCATCGGCACGGGCGGGTTGGGTAGCCCGCTGGCGCTGTATCTGGCTGCTGCGGGTATTGGTCGCATCGGGCTGGTGGATTACGATGTGGTGGACGAAACCAACTTGCAGCGACAGGTGATTCACGGGCAGGATAGCGTCGGCCACCTGAAGGTGGACAGCGCCGAAGCCCGCATGAAACAGATCAACCCGTATTTGCAGGTGGACAAGTACAATGTGCCACTAACCTCCGCCAATGCGCTGGAACTGTTCGCGCCCTACGATGTCATCATTGATGGTACGGACAACTTCCCCACGCGCTATCTGGTCAACGATGCCTGCGTCAAACTGGGCAAGCCGAACGTCTACGGCAGCATTTTCCGCTTCGAGGGACAGTTGAGCGTGTTTTACGCCAAAGAAGGCCCGTGCTACCGTTGCATGTTCCCCAGCCCCCCGCCTCCCGGACTCGTCCCCAGCTGCGCCGAAGGCGGCGTGCTGGGCATCCTGCCGGGTACAATCGGCACGATGCAAGCCACCGAAGCCATCAAGCTCATCCTCGGCATCGGGCAACCGATGGTCGGCAAGATGCTGCTGTACGATGCGCTGGATATGAGCTTCAGCACTATTCGCGTCCGCAAAGACCCGAAGTGCCCGGTGTGCGGCGTACCTGCCGAACAGGTCACGCTGATTGACTACGAACAGTTCTGCGGCATGCCCGCCCACGACCACAGCGACTATAAGACCCGCCAGAGCAGCGCCGTCGAAATTCCGGTGGAAG
The DNA here is from genome assembly GCA_903904765.1 of uncultured Chloroflexota bacterium. The sequence goes on along the minus strand of CAIVEA010000166.1, from coordinate 1,097 downwards.
AAATCAGCGTCACCGGCCTGAAGGCACGCATGGACGCGGGCGACGACTTCCTGCTGCTGGATGTGCGCGACCCGCACGAGTGGGAGATCGTGGCGATTGACGGCACACTCCGTATCCCGAAGGGGCAGATCGAGTTCGCCAAGAACGATGTCATCAGCGGACGCAAGCGCCGCGAGGAAACCGTGCTGTCGCAAATCCCGATGGATCGAGAAGTGGTCATCCACTGTCGTTCGGGCAAACGCAGCGCGGACACTATCCGTTTCCTGCGCGAGGCCGGCTACACCAACAAGCTGGTGAACGTGGTGGGCGGCATCCTCGCATGGGCGGACGAAGTAGACCGTTCGCTGCCGAAGTATTAGCCCCCGCTTTTTAACGGCAGGTTTCTGAAGACCTCACTCCTCAATCCCCTCTCTATCTGCGGAATACCGCGTGGAGAGGGGAGAAATGCCGACAGGGTTAGTTGCCTCGGGGATCAAGATCACTTCCTACATTTCAGAAAACCGCCCCTCAGCGCCGATACACCGCCTCCAGCGCCAGCGGAAGTTCATCGCGCCAGCAGGTGTAATTGTGTCCGCCGCTGTATTCGTGGTAAGTGAAGGTGTAGCCCCGCGCCGTCAGCGCCTCGCGCATGTGGCGGTTCGGATCGAGCAGCCACTCGTAGCGTCCGACGTTCATCCACAGTTTGAGGGGGCGCGGCGGGTAAAGTTCGACCAGATCATGCACCACGCTGCGGTGGCCGCCCAGCCCGAAGCCGAACGCGCCCGAAAAGCTGATGACCGTCCCGAAGATGTCCGGCATCCGCAGCCCCGCGTACAGCGACATCAGGCCGCCCATTGAAGCGCCCATAATCCCGTACTTGCCGCCCGTCGGCTCAACGAGGTTGAGATGCTCACGGGCGAGGGCGAACACATCACGGATGAGGAAAGCCAGCGTCGCATCGCTGCACAGGTATTCCACGAACCGCGCCTGCCCGCCATGCGCCACGCCTGCAATCGCAATCGGCGGGATGCGCTTCTTGGCGATCAGGTTATCCACAATGGCCGCCAGCTTCGCCCGTTTGAAGAAGTCGTTGCCGTCCAACACCACCAGCAGCGGTG
>CAIVEA010000165.1 GCA_903904765.1 uncultured Chloroflexota bacterium | reverse complement strand
ATCATCCGCAGTGCCGACAATCGCATCTCGCTCTCGCTGCCGGGGACATGGACGGTACTCGATCACAGCGCGGACGCGAACACCCTCGCCTATGGCGACAGCAGCGCCGCCGCGCAATCGCGTCTGTTCTCCGCCAAACCAGATTTGGCAGATAGCACGCCAATCAGCGGCAACGGCGGCCTGATTATCCTGTACCCGATGTCGCAGTTCGGCATTGACCCCATCAATCCTAATTTGACCGATTTGATACAACGCGCACTAGGTGGGCTGGCAGGCTACACCGTCGAACAACCTGTACAACCCCTGCAAGGTATGGCGGGTGGGCTGGTCGCCGTCATTTCCGGCACGGAACGCGGCTATCTGGCGCTCATCCCCTTCGGGGACATGATCGCCTATATCACCGCTACAGGCACGCCAGACTCGTTCCCCGCCACCCAGACTGCCCTGCTCGCCATCCTGCAATCCGTCCGCGTCCCTGCCGAACCGGAAGGCAGCGGATTGGGTGGCCTCGGCGGGCTGGGTGGAGACATTACGCCCGAACCTACCGCTGCCGGGTTAGGCGGCTTGAGCTAATCGTTGGACTGCAAAAAAAACGGGCTACCGCGTGGTAGCCCGTTTTACATTTACCCTCATCCCCAACCCTTCTCCCTCATGGCGAAGGGAGCAAAGCAATCACAGTATGTAGTAACTGGTTTCAGTCCAACCGCAAAAACGGCTGGCGGCGCGGCGGGGGCGGCGCATCATCTAGATCATCTTCCTGCGGGTGAAAATGCGCCCACAATGCCTGCGCCTTATCGGGATACTGGCGCAACCAGTCGGCAGGTTTCATCAGCCGCGCCCGGTACACCGCCGCCGAATAGTGGCGCAGTTCATCTGTCATCCCCTTCTTGACCGCCAGCGCCGAATCAATCGAGCGAATCAGGCGGTTGCCGATTGGCGTTAACCGCCCGCTGGCATCCACAAACAACAGCTCATCGGATTGATCTGACAACCACCACACGCCCATTCGTCCCCCCTGCTACCTGCGACTTTTCCCTACCATAGCGAATGCAGTTGAGACCTGCATGAACGATTGCCTAATCAGCCTTTAGCCCAGTCACTCGCCCGCCATGCGCTTCAGTTCGTACAGTTTGGTGAGCGCCTCCAACGGGCTGAGGTGGTCTACTTGCAGCTTCTTCAGTGCCTCTAACGCGGGGTTTGCCGCTTCGTTGAACATCCGCATCTGGCCTGCACTTTCGCTGGTGCGCTGCTGGCGGGTGGGCTGCACGGGCGGCGGCGCGGTGGGTAGCTTGAAATCGCTGCTCTGGCGCTCCAACTGTGCCAGCAGTTCCCGCGCACGGTCTACCACCGGACGCGGCATCCCCGCCAGTTGCGCCACATGCACGCCGTAGCTGCGATCCGCCCCGCCCGGTATCAGCTTGTGCAGAAACACGATTCGCTCGCCTTCCTCGCTCACGCCCACATTGAAATTGCGGCAACGCGGCAGGATGTTTGGCAGTTCGGTCAGTTCGTGGTAATGCGTGGCGAACAGCGTGCGGCAGTTCAAACGCGGGTTGTTATGGATGTACTCCACCACCGCCCGCGCAATCGCCAGCCCGTCATAGGTGGACGTGCCGCGCCCCACTTCATCAAGGATAAGCAGACTGCGGCGGGTGCTGCCGGAGAGCAAGCGCGCCGTCTCGACCATCTCCACCATGAACGTACTTTGTCCAGCGTGAATCTCGTCCTGTGCGCCGATACGGGCGAAAATGCGATCAACCAGCCCGATGGTTGCTTCATCGGCTGGCACAAAGCTGCCGATTTGCGCCATCAGCGTGATGATCGCCACCTGCCGGATGTAGGTGGATTTGCCGGACATATTCGGGCCGGTAATCAGGTGGACGCGAGACATGGTATCGAAATGCGTATCGTTCGGCACATAGCGCGTGCCGCTATCTAGCAACCGTTCCACCACCGGATGCCGCGCACCCTTCAACACCAGCAGATCATCATCGGTCAGCAGCGGACGCACATAACCTTCGCGCACTGCCACTTCCGCCAGCGACAGCATCACATCTAGGTGAGCAATCGCCCTCGCCGTCTGAAGCAAGCGTGGGGCAGCCTGTACCAGATCGCCGCACAACTCATCGTACAGATTGCGCTCCACCGCCATGATTTCCTGCTCGGCGTTCAGCACCAGCGTCTCATACTCTTTCAGCTCCGGCGTGATATAGCGTTCGGCGTTGACCAGCGTTTGCTTGCGAATGTAATCCGCAGGCACGCGATCTGTGTTGGCGTTGCTGACCTCAATGTAGTACCCAAAAACCTTGTTGAACCCCACCTTGATGCTGGCGATTCCCGTCCGCCGCCGTTCCTGCGGTTCGAGATTGGCGATCCAGTCGCGGGCATCCCGCGTGGCCGCCAGAATGTCGTCCAGTTCCTGCGCGTAACCGGGGCGAATCACGCCCATCGCGTTCAGCGTGGCCGGCGGGTCATCCGCCACTGCCCGCACCACATGGTCACACACATCCTCACAGGTGTGCAGTGTCTTGAGCAACGCCGCCAGCGGAGGTAACGCCTCGATCAGCTTTTGAATCTGCGGCACGACCATCAGGCTTTCACGCAGGCCGAGCAGATCACGCGGGCCAGCCCGCCCCACCACCAGCCGATTTGTCAGCCGTTCTAGATCAGAAATTTGCTTGAGCGCCGTCACCAGTTCCGCCCGCAGCGCCCCATCCTGCGTGAGCGCCTCCACCGCCTCCAAGCGGGCGTTCAGGCGATTCAAATCCAGCAGCGGTTGGCTAATCCACGTCCGCAGCAACCGCGCCCCCATCGCCGTCACCGTCCGGTCAAGGATGCTCAACAGGCTGCCGTCGGCTTTGCGGCTGCGAATTGTCTCGGTCAATTCCAAATTACGGCGGGTGAACGGGTCTAGCACCATGAATGAGGCCGTTGAATACGTCCGCACGCTGCTCAACTGCGAAAGCGAGCCGCGCTGCGTATCGCGCACATACTGAAGCAGGCCGCCCGCCGCACAGATAGCCGCAGGCCATTCAGTCAAGCCGAAGCCGTCCAGCGTGCGCGTCTCAAAATGCTGATTCAGACTGTTCTCGGCGGCGCTGCGTTCGAAGCGCCAATCGGCGCTACCGCTGAGGTGCGACCCGGCAGGGACGGTCACGCCGCGATCTACCCACGTTTGCGGCATCAGGATTTCGCGGGGACTCAAGCGGGCGATTTCTTCTAAGACCAGCATCCCCACGTTCTCGCCCTCAAGCTGCGTGGCGGCAAATTCGCCCGTCGAAATATCGGCATAGGCGATGCCCGCCCGCGTCCATTGCCCCGACTCAGCATCCCCCACTGGATACACCGCCATCAAATAGTTCGCCCGCGTTTCTTCCAGCAGTTCCGGTTCGATGACCGTGCCGGGTGTGACGACGCGGGTGACTTCGCGCTCGACAATGCCGCGTCCATCGGGTTCGCTCATCTGCTCGCAGACGGCGACGTGATACCCCTTCTCGATCAGCTTGGCGACATACGACTCCAGCGCGTGATAGGGCACGCCAGCCATCGGCACGCGGTCATCTTTGCTCACCGGACGGCCTGTCAGCACCAGATCGAGTTCGCGGGCGGCGATTTCGGCATCCGCATCAAACGTCTCGTAAAAATCGCCCAACCGGAAGAACAGAATGCAATCCGGGTACTGCTTTTTAATATCCAAATACTGCTGACGCAGCGGGGTTACGCGCACCATGAAACAACCTATCTCAAAGATGGGAAATTCGTCATAATCAGATGGTGTATTCTAGCAATCGCTGAACATCTGTTCAACCAGTAGCATAACCTTAATACTATGGTTCCTAGCGCGAGAGAAACATCATGACACAAGCTATCATCGGGGTTGATCTGGGCGGTACGCGAGTCCGCGCTGCGCGGATGACGCATAAGCTCGAAATCCTCGAACGTCAGGAAATGCTGACCGAAGACGAGCGTGGTCTAGAGGCCACACTGGAACGCATCAAGGAGATGATTCGCAAGGTGCTACCCACCGATGGCACGCCCGTCGAAGGCATCGGTGTCTCCGTCCCCGGCCCTACCAACCCCGTTGCGGGCGTAGTGGTTTCACCGCCCAACCTGAAAGGCTGGCACAACGTCCCTCTGGCGACCATCCTGCAACAAACCTTCAATGTGCCGGTCTATCTCGGCAACGATGCGAACGTGGCCGGTCTTGCCGAAACCGTGATGGGGGCAGCCGTCGGCTTCCGCCATGTGATCTTCATCACCGTCAGCACGGGCATCGGCAGCGGGATCATCTGTGATGGCAAAATTCTGCTGGGGCGTAGCGGGCTGGCTGCCGAAGCAGGACACATCATCCTCGTCGCCAAAGACCGCGTGAGTACCCTCGAAAAAGAATCGGCTGGCCCCGCGCTGGCACGCAAAGCGCGGGAACGGCTGGAAGCGGGCGGAGCATCACTTATCCGTGATATGGTCAACGGTGATCTGTCGCAGATCAGCGGCGCAACGGTGGGACGGGCAGCGGTGCAGGGAGATGCACTGGCGCTAGACGTGGTGCGCGACAGCGGACGGATGCTCGTCTTGGGCATCGTCAGCCTGTTGCACCTGTTCAACCCGGAAATGATCGTGATCGGCGGCGGGGTGAGCAACCTCGGTGAACTGCTGTTCGCCCCCATGCGGGAAGCCCTACAGGAACACTGCATTGACCGCGCCTACTGGGAAAACCTGCGGATTGAACGCGCCGCGCTGGGCGAAAACGTCAGTGTGATCGGCGCGGGGTCGCTGGTGGTCACGAAGGGCGGCATGTCAGATGTAGCAGAAGCGGCGGCGCGATTGAAGGCATAAACGCACCATAAAAAATACGGCGACTGCCACACCACAGTAACGCCGTATTTTCGGTTCTGTCTAAGCCTGCCGGTTATGGGACGTTAGCTCTTGGGCTTGGCCGCCGCCAGTGTAGGCGATACCGCTTCTGGCTTCGGCGGCGGGATGACCAGTTCTTCGCGGGTCATCATCCCTTCGGAAGCCAACACATGCTGGAAGGAAGTAATTGCCACCTCAATCATGTGCAGATCAGGTTGGCGCGTGGTCAGGTGTTGCAGCGCCAGATTCGGCTTGACGATAATCCGCACAATCGGGTTATGGATGTTCCGCGCCGTGAAGCGCAGCAATTCGTAGGCAATCCCCGCGATCACCGGAATGAACACCAAGCGCGACGCGACCAGCAGCAGGAACGGAGGCCGCCCCAGCAGCGAGAATACGAACACGCTGACGAACACCACCGTGAGCAGGAAAGCCGTCCCGCAGCGCGGGTGTTCGATCGGGTAGTTCGCCACGATTTCCGGGGTCAGTTCCGCGCCGGCCTCGTAAGCGTTGATCGTTTTATGCTCCGCGCCATGATAACCGAACAGCCGCTTGACATCCGGAATGTGCCCGATGGCCCAGATGTAGGTGATGAGGATGGTAAGCTGGATAACACCTTCGATCAGGTTCACGAGGAAGGCCGCCACGCCCACCGGCGCGCTGCCATCCGGCGTGAGGCCGAGCAGATGCCCGATGAACGACGCGCCCGCCGTGGGCAGCAAGAAGAACAGCCCGACACCGATGGCTAGTGAAAAAGCAATCGTCAGCCAGCCAATCGGCCCGTTGAAGTTGACTTCTTCTTCCTCGCCCAGCGCCACATCCGCCGCCCACATCAGCGCCCGCGTCCCCAACCCCAGCGCGTCCCACAGGCCGATCACGCCACGCACAAACGGCGTGCGGGCAATCCGTCCACGATACAGGGTAGCGTTTAGCGGTTGCTCATGCACCACAATCTGCCCTTCTGGGTCGCGCACAGCGATGGCCGCATTATGCGCCCCGCGCATCAACACACCTTCGATGACCGCCTGCCCGCCATACGAGAACTTAATCTCGCCTTTGGAATTCAATCGCGTACTCGCCGCCTGAGCATTCGTTCCCATATTCCGCAACACCTCTTGGTCTTTTAATTCAACGCCAGTTCCACAGCGCCCGAAGGCGCAATCTCATAGAGTCGTCCCTCGCCTGCCGCCTGTTCCAGCAGCAGCACCGCGCCCCCCACCGCGCAGCCATCCACCCGCGTACAATGCGCCGGAGGCAATTGCAACCGGTACGCGCCGTCCGTCGGAGTAATGGACTGCTCGTTACCGTACTGGTCGAGCCGCAGCGCACTGTCCGCCGTCGCATCCACTTGCACCTGCGCCGCCGCGTCGGTCTTTGCCCACGCCAGCACCGTTTGATGACCGTCGGCATGAGTCAGCCGTACCACGTCCACCGCTGTACCGCTGGCGAATTGCGCTCCGGTCACATCCCGCAGCCGTCGATTCACCATCGCCCACGAGTCGAAAGCGGGGCGACGCGACTGGTCAGCCCGCAGCAACCCGAACGCCTCACCGCCCGGCGGCAAATTCCAGTCGTAGAACTTGTACACCGCCACCCGTTCGGCTCCGGCAGCCAGCGACAGCGCCGCCGCCTGCACCACGAAAGCCGCCTGCTGTTCCAGATCAAGCTGGTACTGCGGACGTACCACCGGCCACAGCGGGTCATCGGTGGGGGCGGCGTTCATCTCGTTCACCCAGATGCGCTTATCCGTCAGCCCGTAGCGATCCAGCAAAGCGCGGGTCTGGCGTACAATATCATAGACCGTTTCGGTACGGAAATAAATGTGCAGGCTCGCCACATCGAAGTAATACCCGTGCGAGGCCGCTGTCGGGTCGCTGGTGATGCGTTCCAGCAGCCGATCCAGATACAAGCGTTTGCCCGCGTTCACATCATGCCAGTAGGTCGTCCCCGCCAGATGAATTTGCGCGTCCGGGTTGGCTTCGTGCGCCGCCAGCCACGCCACCTTCACCATCTGGTAATAATCATCCAAGTTGCCCTCGAACTCGAAGCCATACGTCCCCGGCTCGATATCCGGCTCGTTCCAGATGATGAAGCGCGTCACCCCACGCGGCGCGTAGTATTTCACGCTCTTGCGGACGAACTGCGCCCACAAGTTATTGTCGTCGTCCACATCCAGATACAGGCCACGCGGCACACCGGCTCCGGGCGTGCCATCCGTCGCCCATGCCGGCGTGTGCTTGAAGATCGCCACCACTTCGCGGTTGCAATCCCGCGCCGCCTGTAACCAGCGATCATCCACATTCATCGTGTACCAGTCGTCGCGGCTATCCGGCTGATGCTGCGACCAGTCGAAGATAATGCGCTCCCAGCCCGCACCCAGTTCGCACACCGTGTCCGGCAACCAGAACCCTTCGACCACGCCGAACGGGTTCACACCTGACGCATCCTGCGCGCGCACTGCCCCCAGCCACAGACACAGCGGCAGCAGTAGCACCCATACGCGGCGCATCAACGTGCCTCCGAAGGGCGCAAATCACGCAGGTTCAGTTGCAGAGAACGCTGCCCGTTCCATTCGTTGATCTCCAGTTCGTAGGCCACATCCACCACATTCAGACCCGACTTCGCCCATTCACCGAGGTTGAAACCAATTGCGTCCAGCGGCGGCTGCCCTGCCCGCGTCAGTTTCAGTTTGAGATGCTGGTTATCCTTGCCCACCGTGCGCTTCTCTTTGACATGCACCCCGCGAGACATCAGCACGGGCGTAGGATTCTTCAGCCCCGTCGGTTCAAGTTGCTTCAGGTCTTCCACCATATCCAGCGTCAAATGGTTCAAATTCACCACCACATCAATATCGAGCAGCGGTTTCAAATCCTGTCCGGCCAACTGCGTATCCGCCAGCGCCTTCAGCCGCGCCTTCAGCGCCGGAATATTGGCGTTCACCACCGTGAAGCCCGCCGCCTGTGCATGACCGCCGTGTCGCACCAGCAAATCGGCACAGGTGTCCAGCGCCTGCGTGATGTCGAACTGCGGGATGCTGCGGCAGGAGGCGCGGCTCTCGGTTTCGCCGCGTTCCATAATCACAGCGGGGCGGTAAAACTCCTCGGTCAAACGCCCCGCCACCAGCCCTACAATCCCCGGCTGAAACTCTCCGCTGGCGAAGATCATATAGCCATCGGATTGCTGCAAATCCAGTTGGTCACGCACGCTCAGTTGCGCCGCCCGCGTGAGTTCCTGCCGCTGCACATTCAATTCTTGTAGGGTCAAAGCGCGGGCATCGGCAATGGCTTCATCTCGCGCCGAGAGCAACTCATAGGCGATCATGGCGTTCGCCAGCCGCCCCGCCGCGTTGATGCGCGGGCCAATCGCGTAGCCGATGGTGGTGGCGGAGACCGTACCCGGTTCTACGCCGGCCACGTTCAACAGCGCCTTCACCCCGGGGCGCTCGGCGCGGTTGAGCACCTCTAAGCCCCGTTTGACCAGCGCCCGATTCTCATTTTTGTCCAGTGGCGCGAGATCAGCCACCGTGCCAATCGCCACCAGATCGAGATAGGCCTCCAGTTCCAACGGCGCATCCTTCAGCCAGCCTTTGGGAGTGGCGGCCACCGTCAGCGCCTCTGCCAGCCGGTAAGCCACGCCCACACCCGCCAGCATCTTCTCTGGATACGAACAACCCACTTGCTTGGGATTAATCACCGCCAGCGCGTCCGGCACTTCCGGCCCGATAGAGTGATGGTCGGTCACGATCATATCCAGACGGAAAGCACGTCCCGCCTGCACCTCATCAATCGAGCGAATGCCGCAGTCCACCGTGACCACGACCTTCGCGCCTTCAGCGGCCAGCTTTTCTAGCGCCTGCACATTCAGCCCGTAACCCTCATCCACGCGATTCGGGATGTACGGGCGCACCAGTTGTTCGACCTGATCCGGCGATGCGCCCTTATGACAGCGTGAACACAACCCCCGCAGCACTTCCACCATCAGCACGGTCGAGGTCACACCGTCCGCGTCGAAGTCGCCGTAAACCACAATCGGCTCTTTGT
>CAIVEA010000164.1 GCA_903904765.1 uncultured Chloroflexota bacterium | reverse complement strand
CCGAACTGGCGCTGCGCTTCATTCTGGCGCACCCCACCGTGAGCAACATCATCCCCGGCATGCGTAAGCTGAACCACGTCCGCGCCAACTGTGCCGCCAGCGACGGTGTGCCGCTGCCCGCCGACCTGCTGGCCGCGCTCAAGCAGCACCGCTGGGATCGCGTCCCCACCTCGTGGTCACAGTAGGCGCATAATCCATAAAACCCCCCACTACCGCGAACGGGGTGGGGGTTCATATTGCGCTCTAGTGCGTGCGTTCCGGTTTGGGGACGCAACTGGGGCAAATGGTGGTCGGTATGGGGTCGCCCATCACCCGTTCATAGCGTTTGGGCATAACCATCGTCACCGGACAGGCATGGTTTACCCCGCAATCCGCGCAGCCGGTATAGGCCGCCTCGCGCAGTTTGCCCTTGCGTACCCAGAATGTAATCATGCCTTCCAACGCACCGGGTTCTACATCGAATCGCCGCGCCATCTGCGCCAGCGATAGCGATTTCCCATCTTCAAATGCGTCTAGCACATCGCGTAAAGACATCATTGGCTATAGCCCCACCACTAGCCCGCCCACCTGATAGACCAGCACCGCCCCCCACCCATGCGATGAATAGCGTATAGCCCACCTGCAACAGCATCCAGCGCGTTCCAAATTCGTGCCGCATGGCCGCCGTAGCCGACATACACGGGACGTACAGCAGGATGAACACAGTGAAAGCCAGCGCCGACAGCGGCGTGAAAGCCCGCGACAAAGCCTGTTCGAGCGCCGTCAGGTCTTTCTGTTGCGGTAACTGGAAGAATTGCACTTCGGGCATCTTCACAATCGGGATCAGATTGACCGTGCGCGGGATGATGTTGACGAACTCCTGTCCGGTCAGCGCCACCGCCTGTAGGAAAGAAGCCCCCAGATCGCGCATGTCTTCAAGGAAGGTGGACGGTGCGACGGTTGCCACAGCGGATTCCTGCGTGTAAGCCTGTGTCATCGTGGAAACGATCACTTCTTTCGCCAGAAAGCCCGTTATCAGCGCCCCTGTAGCCTGCCATTCTCCGAATCCGGCGGGCTTGAATACCGGAGACAAAACCCGGCTCAAGCTGCCAAACAGACTATCGCCCGGTTTGACGGCATTAAAGCTACCCGCATCCCCGCTGGCAGGGATCGCCAGCAGCAGCCACACGATGAGCGAAGCGGTCAGGATGACCGTGCCAGCCTTGCGGACAAACGAGATGGTGCGCTGGGTCATGCTGCGCCAGACGATTTTGAAGTTCGGAACGCGGTACGGCGGCAGTTCCATCACAAAGGGCGGCACGGGCTTGCCCCGATACACCACTTTGGTCAGCAGCAAACTGGTGATGATCGCCACGCCGATTCCCAGCATGTACATGATAAAAACCAGCGAACCGCCCTGTGCGCCGAAGAAGGCCGCGCCGAACAGCACATAAACCGGCAACCGCGCACCGCAACTCATAAAGGTGGCGATGAACCCCGTGATTTTGCGGTCACGGGCATTTTCCAGCGTGCGCGTGGCGTAAATGGCCGGGACGGTGCAACCGAACCCCACCAGCAGCGGCAGGAAACTCTTGCCGTGTAGACCGATCCGGCTCATCAGGCGATCCATCACGAAGGCGGCACGCGCCATGTAACCGCTGTCCTCCAGCACGGCGATGGCGAAATATAGCGACAGCAGCACCGGAACAAACACCAGCACCCCGCCCACCCCCGCCAGAATGCCATTCACCAGCAAGGCTTGCAGCCATGTGCCGCCCAGCCCCAGCAGATTCAGGAGGCTGGTCAGCCAGCGGGCAAAGGTGTGATTGATGAGCAAATCGGTGAAATCCAGCAGCGGCGCACTGACGTTGGCGGTCATCTGAAAGACCAGCCACATCAATGCCAGAAAGATCGGCACGCCCCAGATGCGGTGGGTCATCACACGGTCAATTTTGTCCGAACGGGTGACGAGCGCCTGTCGGGGTCGTTGCACCGCGTCGCGCACCACCGCGCCAATAAACTGATAGCGCCCGTTGGCGATCAAGGTATCCGCATCATCCCCCGTCGCTTCAAGCACCTCTGTCATGGCATGCTCCACCGCCGCCACCAGTTCCGCATTATGCTGGATGCGCTGGAGCAGTTCGGGGTCATTTTCCAGCAGTTTGAGCGCCAACCATTCCGCTGGATAGTCCTTGAGCTGGCCATCGCGCAGGATGATCTGCCGCAACGTGTTCAAATGGCCTTCCAGAACATCCGGCAGGGCGACGCGCAGCCCCTGCGCCGAACGCGGCGGCTTATCGCCTAGTTCCAGCAAAGATTCCCGCACCCCCTCAAGGCCGATTTCGCGGTTGCCAATTGTTTCGAGGATGGGGATGCCCCCGAATCCAGCGGATAGTTTGGCGGTGTCAATCGTGATCCCACGATCGCGGGCGATGTCCTGCATGTTCAGTACCAGCACCACCGGCACGCCGATTTCCATGATCTGCACCACAAGGTACAGGTTGCGTTCCAGATTCGATGCGTCCACCACGCACACCACTGCATCGGGGTGCGTTTCGATGATGAAATTGCGGGCGATGATCTCTTCCAGCGAATAGGCATTCAGGCTGTACGTACCGGGCAAATCCACCAGCAGGATTTCGCGGGTACTGCTGAGCAGACGACCTTCTTTTTTCTCAACTGTTTTGCCCGGCCAGTTGCCCACATGCTGATTGGAGCCGGTTAAGGCGTTGAACAGGGTGCTTTTTCCGGCATTTGGATTACCGGCAAGTGCGATTGTGACCACGAATTTGCCTCGATTACAGCATTCTCACCATCAGTTTGTGACACGCGCCATATCCCAGCGCCAGACGGGCATCATCCCGGAAGGCCACGATCATCGGGGAATTGAGCGTATTCTGTACCACGCGCACCCGCGTCCCGCTGGTGAGTCCCAGATCGGCCATGCGCTTGCGAAAATCCGGCGTGCCGTGAATTTCAACAATCTCGGCACTTTCGTTGATCGAAACGAGGGTGAGTGGAATGTGATTCATCCGTGTTTACTCCCTGACCGTGACTTCTATAAGATGAGCTTCGGCTTTGCGTAACGAGAGGTGATACCCGCGCAGTCGGTACTCGATAGGATCACCCATCGGCGCGGCTTTCAGCACTTCGATCTCCACACCCCGCGTCACGCCCATATCCATCAGGCGGCGGCGCACTTCGCCCGTTCCGCCAATCCGCACGACGACGGCGGAAGCGCCTTGCGCGAGTTCGTCCAATGTGGTCAAGATGCTGCCTCTCCAATTGCTTCAAATAGTGCTTATGATCGGGGACGAGAGATAATATTTCCACACCAGCGATTAAAGGGGATTGAAAGCCGTGTCGTTAAGGGATTTACTCCACGTTAACTTGCGAATGTGGTGAGGCACAGAATCAGGGTTATCAGAGGTAAAACGGGATTTTCGCGGTTTTGCACGGATCGCTGGACGGTCATAAAAAACCCCCACTGCCGCGAACGGGGTGGGGGCTGAGGATCAAATGCGGCGGGACGGCACGCAGGCCGTCCTCTACTGGATGGCGCTGCCCGCCGAGATGGCGATGCCGCGCTGCTTCGCCACCTGCGCGGCGTAGTTGTCGGCGCGGTAGGCGGCGATCGGGTCGGGGTTGATGCCCTTTTCCACGCGCACCTGCGCCAGCAGCGGACGCACATCGGTTTCAAAGGCCTTCACGTAAATCTGCTGCGCGCCCAGCACATCGCCCGCCGCTTGCAGTTCCGCCAGCTTCTTCCAGTCCACGATCAGCGCCTTGGCGTAGGCAGTCTGGCAGTTCAGCACGCTCAGGAGCATGGCTTCCAGCTTCGGCTCGATGTTGTGGCTCTGGTCAATCATGTAGGCCACATCTTTCGCGCCTTCGCCCGCCGCCACCAGCTCGCAGTAGATTTCAAACAATTCAAACGGGTTGTTCGTCCCCACGATCAGATCATCGTCGGCATAGCGACGCGCATTGAAGTGGAAGCCGCCCAGCCGCCCTTCGTCCAGCAGGAACGACACGATCTGCGCGATGTTCGTCCCTTGCGCGTGATGACCGGTATCCACCAGCACCTGCGCTTGCGGGCCGCACTTCAGCGCCATCGCGTAGGCCGTGCCCCAGTCCGCCAGATCGGTGTGATAGAAGGCCGGCTCGAAGAATTTGTACTCGATCAACATGCGGCTGCCAGCTGGCAGATGCTTGTGGGTTTCGACCAGCGCGGCTTCCATGCGGCGCTTGCGGGCGCTCATGCTGTCCTGACCGGAATAGTTCGTGCCGTCTGCGAACCACAGGCTGAGCAGGTTGCTATTCACTTTGGTCATGATCTCGCAGCACTCGACCATGTGCGCCAGTGCTTCTTCGCGCACAGCGGCGGATGGGCTGCACACGCTACCCAGTTTGTACTGGTCATCTTGGAACAGGTTGGGGTTCACCGCGCCGATAGCGATGCCCTTCGACTGTGCGTACTGCCCCAGCGCCTTGTAGTCGTCCACCTTGTCCCAAGGGATGTGAATGGCGATGCTGGGGGCGACCCCACTCAGCTTATGAATGTAGGCTGCGTCGTCCAGTTTCTCGTAGATGTTACGCGCCGCGCCTTCCCACGCGAACACCTTGAAGCGCGTGCCACCGTTGCCATAGCCCCACGACGGGGTTTCGATGTGCTGCGCCTTCAGCTTGGCCTTAACCGCATTCACATCCGTCCCTTGCGCCTGCAAACGCTCGGCTAACCGTTCATAATCTGGTTTGAAGTCCATTCCAATTCCCTTTCGCAAAAATGCGGTAGAATACTTTTACATTGTTATTTCTTTGCTTTCATTCGCTTTCAGTTTATATCCCGCCCCGAAGGCTGTCAAACAAAATGGTCTCTCGTGGCGGGGGATAAAAGAGGACGGCAGAGCCGCCAGAAAAGTACGTTTGTTATGGGCGATCAATTATTCGTAGAAGAACGCCGCAGAGCCATT
>CAIVEA010000163.1 GCA_903904765.1 uncultured Chloroflexota bacterium | reverse complement strand
GCCGATGCGCCCCATCATGCCGAACTGACCGAGGACGCTGTTCACCAGCACGGCGGCGCGGTAGTCCTCCGCTTTACGCGCTGGCCCTAGCGTCCCCATCACGATGTCCGACTGGGTTTTGCCGGGAATGTTGACCGAGACACGCCGCGCTTCCTGCGGTGGGTTCAGGTCGGGCAGGGCAGGCACGGGCGGCTGATCGGGATTGCGCCAGTCGCTGAGGTGTTCGCGCACGATGTTGACCGCATCAGCAGCCTGTACCGCGCCCACGATGGTGATGGTCATTTTGCGCGGGCCGTAGTGCTGCTCGTGGAATTGCGCCAGATCAGCGGTGGTCAGGCCGGGGATGGTGTCCAGTGTGCCGCGACTGCTGTAGTGGTAGGGGTGCGTGTCGGGGTACAACGCCTCGCGGAAGGCACGGGTGGCGCGGTAGCGGGTGTCCTGCTGGCGATATTGCAGCCCGGTCAGGATTTCGCCGCGCAACCGTTCGACGGGCGCTTGCGGGAAGGCTGGACGGCGCAGCACATCCGCCAGCAGCTCGATCAGCGTGGGCAGATCTTCCGCCAGCGCCTTGCCGTTGAAGCTGGTCTGATGCACACCTGCGCCCACATCCAAATCTGCGCCGATGTCCTCCAGTGCGGTGTGGATGGCGTTGAAATCGCGGGATTGAGTGCCACGCATCAAGGCGCTGGCCGTCAGGGCGGCGAGGCCGGATTTGGCGGGCGTTTCGTACAGGCTGCCCGCTTCCAGTGAGCCGCCCATGACGACGGACTGCGCGGCATCATTCTCGTACACCAGCACGACGATACCGTTTTCCAGTTCCACGCGGGTGATATTGTGCGGGCCGGGCAGGGAGGTTCCGTTGCTCATGATTATTCCTCGTCCTCCATGTCGTCCAGTTCTTCGCCTTCTTCCCCTTCGATGGGAACAAACCAGCCCACCGTCCGATTCTGCGGGCGCAGGTAGCGCTGCGCCACCTCGCGCACATCGGCGATGGACACGGCTTCCAGCCGTTGCATATAGTTCTCGAACCATGTGTAGGTGTCGAAGTTTTCGGCAAACGCCAGCCAGAAAGCCTGCGAACTGACGCGCTCGGTGCTGTAAGCGAACAGGGCGCGGGCTTGTTTCTTGGCCTTGTCCAATTCTTGCTGCGTGATGTCCTCGTTGCGGACGCGCTCGATCTGTTCATCCAGCGCGGCTTCCACTTCCTCGTGAGTGCGTCCGGGGCGCAGCGTGGCGACCAGATCGTACAGATACGGGTCAATCGAGGCCATCAGGCCGCCATCCACATCGGCAGTCAGTTCGGTTTCCACCAGCGCCTTGTACAGGCGACTGGTCTTGTTATCAATGCTGCCGCCACCCATCCCCGAAGGGCCGGTGAGGACGCTGTTGAGAATCGCTAGTTTGAACCAGTCGTCATGGGTGGAGGCCGGCACATGATAGGCGATTTCGAGGAAGGCGGTGCTGTGCGGGCGTTCCACGATTACGCGGCGTTCGCCATTCTGTTCCGGTTCGGGGCGGGCGAACAACTTGGGCGCTTCGCCAGCCGGAATGCTGCCGTATAGCTCCTCGATGCGCTTGAGCATGGCCTCGGTCTGGAAGTCGCCCACTGCGACGGCAATTGCGTTGTTGGGCATGTAGTGGC
>CAIVEA010000162.1 GCA_903904765.1 uncultured Chloroflexota bacterium | reverse complement strand
TTGTGAATGCGCCCCCGCAACTGCCTGACATGCTCTCCCACCTCGAATGGACGGGCATCTTCCCCGCCAAAACCTACTTTCTCGATCATAGTACCGTCCGTAGCCTTGACCAGCACATCGAAATTCAACAGGGACTCGCCGTCCGGCAACCGTTCCGTGCCGCCCGCCACTCCGTCACCGTCGGGCAGTTCGCGCTGTTCCTGAAAGAAACCGGGACAAAACCGTGCATCACCCGCTGGCAGCAACCGCAGTTGCCGGACAGCGCCCCGGCAGGCGAAATCTACTGCACCGAGGTCATCCCGTTCTGCCACTGGATGGGCGAACGCCTGCGGCTGGCGGAGCGCATCCCGCAGACATGGCAAGTAGATTTGCCGCGCATGGAAGAATGGCTGGTGGCGAATGATCGCCTGTTCCTGCACCCCGAACCTACCGATGTGATCGAACGCAGCGGCCCGCGCCCCGACCCCGATTCGGGCGGCCTGTACCGCGAATGGCTGTGGACGCAACCGGTTGACTGGGACGAGCCGCCTTTCGAGTCCGATTGGGGCAAGGTCATCTCGTCACTCGGTCAGGGGTTGCGGATGCACCGCGAAGGCCGTACCGTGATCGGCAGCACCGCCCTCACAGGAACGTGGGACACTGACCTCGGCTTCCGTGTGGTCTGCCGCGCCCCCGTCCCTGCGCTATAATCCGGCGCACAAAAGAGCGTGATTGATTCGGAAAGGACTATTGAATGAAAACAATGCTGGCGGGTTTTGTGAAAGCGCCGTTTGGCTTTGAAATGCGCGAAGTCCCCATCCCCGACGTGCGTGACGATTGGGCGCTAGTCAAAGTGGATGCGTGCGGCATCTGCGGCACAGACATGCACTATGCCAATCACCTCGCCACCGAATGGCAAGGATTCGGGCATGAAGTGGCTGGCGTGGTGATGAGCGTGGGAGCGGGCATTACCCACGTCAAAGAGGGCGACCGTGTGGTGCTGGAAAGCGGCTCGTACTGCGGAACGTGCGAACAGTGCCGCAATGGGCGCAGCGATCTGTGTCCGCGTGGTAAAAACTTCTGGCAAAACGCCACGATGGGCTTTGCCGAATACATCCTCGCCCCGCGTGAGTGCCTCGTCCCCTACAGCGGCCTCACGCCGGAGGTCGCCTGCCTGACCGAACCGATTGGCGTGGCGGTAGATATGGTGCGCGTAGCCGATATTGCGCTGGGTGACGAAGTGCTGATGTTCGGCCTCGGCCCCATCGGGCTGATGGCGATCCCGCTGGCGCGGATGCGCGGTGCGGCGCGAATTTATGCCGCCAACCGTTCCGGCGGACGGCGGGCACAGGTGGCGGCGGCCTTCGGCGCAGACGAGGTGATCCTCACCCGCGACAACCCGCTCACCCCCGGTCATTTCCGCAAGGGTGGCGTAGACCGTGCGCTGGTGTCCGCCTCGGTGGAGGCTATCGGTCAGGCCATGCCCTTGATGCGCTACGGCGGCATTCTGTCGTTCATCGGCATTCAATACGGGGATGGAGCGCGCATCAGCTTCGATGCTAACGATTTCCACTTCAAGAAACTGCAACTCCGCGCCTCGCACGCCGCGCCCGCGCTGTACTTCCCGCAGGTGCTGGACTTGCTGCGCGATGGGCATGTGGATGGCAATCAGCTCATCAGCCACGTCATGCCGCTGGCGAAACTGCCAGAGGCGATGGCGCTGGTGCGCGACAACCGCGAAGAAGTCCTCAAGGTGGTCATCACACCATAAGCGACCTCGCCCCGCGATCCCCAAAACCATTCTTTCGTAGGGACACGGCGAACGCCGTGTCCCTACGAATTCCTGTTTTCGCCTTGCGCCCTTCGCCCTGAGGGAGAAGTGTTGGGGGTTGAGGGTCTTGCTCTCTACAGCAGCGGAATCTCGGTCTTGAAGCCGAACATCTCATTGTTATTCAGCCAGCGCATCCACGTCGGGCGCAGCATGAACAGGGTGCTGGCGGCAATCGCGCTGGCAAACGACTCCGGCAATTTGAACTTGGCGAGGTAGAGTTGCAGAATGTGTTCGCGCTGCGCCGGGTCGGTCACATCGGAGGCTTCGCCTTCCAACTGCAAACCGGCGATGTCCGTCCAGTTCCACACCGTCGGATACACCGCCCCCGCCACACGCGGGTGTGCCAGCAAATTCTGGCTGTGGCGGCTGTTCGGAGAAGACAGCCAGTACAGCCGCAACGCATCGTCGGACACGTAGAACAGCGGCGCGACCTCCGGTAGGCCGCCCGCGTTCACCGTCGCCAGTGACAGCGTGGACTGCGCCTTCAGGAATGCTCGCACCACTTCACGGTAATCGCTCATGTTCCGGCCTCCGGCGAAAGCGGTTTGCTCATCCCCAACCATTTGAAGTACAGATCATTCTTGACACCGATACGCGCCAGCGCCCGCCCCACTGTGCCGTTAATCAGGTCATCCACCGTTTGGGGCAGCCCGTAAAAGGCGGGTACAGGCGGCATGATGATCGCCCCGTTCTCGGCAGCCTGCGTCATCAGACGCAAATGCCCGATGTGCAGCGGGGTTTCGCGCACCATCAGCAGCACCGGACGGCCTTCTTTCAACTGCACATCGGCAGCGCGGGTCATCAGGTCAGCATCGTAGCTGTTGGCGATGGACGAGAGCGTTTTGATGCTGCACGGCGCGATAATCATGCCCAGCGTATCGAACGAACCGCTGGCGATACTCGCGCCCACATCCCCCGGCTTATGCACCACCGTCGCCAGCGCCTCCACATCACTCACCTTCCACGCTGTCTCCTGCGCGATAGTGGCTTTGGCCGACGGGCTGAGGATGAGGTGCGACTCCACCGAACGATCTTGCGCCAGCGTTTCCAGCAGGCGAATGCCGTAGATCACGCCGGACGCGCCGGAGATGCCGACGATTACCCGCTGTGGGGCGCTCATTTTTCACCCCAATGCACAGCCATCGTGCCGAACATGAAGGTGCGGTACTGCACATTCCGCATGCCCGCCGCCCGCATCAGCGCCGCCAGTTCTTCCGGCGTTTTGAAGGCTTGCGTCGAGCTAGGCAAATACTGGTAAGCATCTGCGCCGTTTTTGCCCGCCACCAGTTTACCGAGCAGCGGGATGATGTAGCGCAGGTGAATCTCGATGAACGGGCGCAGCAAGTTAGCTGGCGGCGGGGAACTATCCAGCACCACGATTCGCCCGCCCGGTTTCAATACGCGCAGTTGCTCTGCGAACATGCGTGGAATATCAATCACATTTCGCGCCAGATAGCCGGAGGTGACGGCCTGAAACGTGCCATCCGAAAACGGCAGGTTGAGCGCGTCCGCGCCCGCCCAGCCCACGCGCTGTCCCATCGGCAGCGCCTGCCCCACGCGCATCATCGGCACGGAAAAATCCGCCCCCACCACACGCACGTCCGGCACGGATTTAAGCGCCTCGAACGCAATATCGCCCGTCCCGGTCGCCAGATCGAGCAGATGGTCACCCGCCTGCAAATGAGCCTGCTGCACCACAAAGCGCCGCCACTTCATATCCTGCCCGCCCGTCATCAGGCGGTTCATCAGGTTATAGCGTCCGGCGATGCGCCCGAACATATCCTGCACATAGGCAGCGCGTTCTTTACCCTGTAAATGAGCCATGCCCCATCCCCGCGACTACATCACCAGCGCCAGAAACGTCCCTGCGAACAGGGTCAGCGCGATATACGAGTTGATATTGAAGAACGCCACGCCCAAACGCGACAGATCGTTCGGCTTGACGATGCTGTTTTCGTAGGCCAGCAGCCCCGCCGTAATCAGCAGCGCCACCCAGTACGGCCAGCCCAGACTCATCACCAGTCCCAGCAACGCCAGCACCAGCAGAGTCAGCACATGGTTGGCCTTCGCCATGAACAGCGCCGCTGCCATCCCACGTTTGCTAGGCCACGAGTACAGCTTTTCCTGCCGATCATGCTCCACATCTTGACAGGCGTAGATCAGGTCGAAGCCGGAAATCCAGAACGTGACCGCAAACATCAGCAACCACGCCGGCAAATCCTCCGGCGAAAAGACGCTGCCGCGCACCGCAATCCAGCCGCCCATCGGCGCAAGACCATCGGTGAAGCCCAGCACCCAGTGGCACAGCGCAGTGAATCGTTTGGTGTATGAATAGCCCAGCAGGAACAGCAGCGCGCCGGGGAACAGAATCAGCGCCAGCGGACTGAGCAGCGCCGCCGACACGCCCAGCAGTAGCAAGGACAGCACCGCGAAGCCGATCATCAGTTGCGGACTGATCGCGCCCGTCACCGAAGGACGGCGGGCGGTGCGCGGGTTGGTGGCATCATAGCGCAGGTCGGCCAGCCGATTGATGGCAAAGGCCAGCGTGCGGGCAGAGGCCATCGCCACCGTCACCCAGAAGAACTGGTGAAAGGTGGGCAGGCCGCCCGCCGCCAGTACCATCCCCAGATAGGCGAAGGGCAGCGCGAAAATGGTATGCTCGAATTTGATGAGTTCCAGAAAGAGTTTGACCCGCGTCCAGAAGGACGTTTTCGGGATTGCGGTTGGCGCGGCAGATCGAGCCACGTTCAGACCCTCCTTATGTGAGGTTGGTTTTGGTCAGTCCGTCCGGTTCAGAAGCGGTTGCCCAGCGCCAGCACCGCCAGCAGTCGGTCAAAATCGTCGGCAGCGGCGGCACGGTTGCGCTTCACATGCCCGCAGCGCACGCAGCGGTGTACCAGCGTGATCTCGCCACGCTTCTGCTCTGCACCCACCGGCTGCATCAGGCCACCGCACTCCGCCGCCCGATCTCCGGGGTTTTCGTCCACATGCTTGCTCCACAGGCAGCGCGGGCAATGGTTGGTATAGCCATCCCCCACCACGGTCTGCCCGCAGTGTTCGCACACAAAATCCTCGGTTCGGCGCTGGAATTTACGCGACACGTTCGCTTCACGCTCATATCACCGGAGATGGTGACTATAATGCAAGAAGAATGCAGGGACAACGGGCAGTCTCCTGATAAACCCCGTTCACCGACCGCCACGCCTGCCCCTGCACCACAAACAACAGCTTATTTCAGCCCGTACTCTTTCCAGCGGCGCGTCACACGCTCCACGATCTCCGGCGACATGAAGATTTCCTCCGGCCACCCGCGAGGATGACCATCAACGGCGGTCTTGCTGGTCGCATCAATGCCGATCTGCCCCCGCGCCGCGTCCGGCGGGGCATAGTGGTCAATCCCGCCGCTGATCTGCACATCGCGCCGCCAGTCGGTATTGCCCAGCGCCCGCCATGCCACATCGGACAGGTTGTTCACATCCACGTTGCTATCCAGCAGAATCAGGTTACGATCCGGGCAAATCGCCCATAGTTGTTGCATCGCATCGTGCGGCCTCAGACTGGTTTTGTCGTAGGCCACCAGCAGCGTGCCCTGCGTCTCGCGCCAGCGTTCGCCCACCAGCGCCGTAATGCGGGCGCTATCCAGCGGCGCAGGCGCGGGGAAAGCCGTCTGAAACTCCGGTTTAGTGGAACGAGTGGCATCAATCCCGATCTTGCCGCCATACGAATCCTGTATCGAAGAATGGTCAAGCTGGTCAACCGCCCCATCCACGAGGGTCACATCCCGCCGCCAATGCACATTCTCCAGCACAGCTCGCGCCACCGCCGCCATATCATGCACATCCACATCGGCATCCACCACGATGAAGCCTTTGGTCAGCATCATCAGCCCCAAGCCCCACAGCCCGTACATAATCTTCTGGGCGTGACCGGGGAAGCGCTTCTTGATACTCACCACCACCAGATTGTGGAACACGCCCTCGGCGGGCATCCCGTAATCCACAATTTCGCCCATAAACAGTTTCATCAGCGGAAGGAATAGGCGCTCGGTGGCCGTCCCCATCCACAGGTCTTCCATCGGCGGCTTACCCACCAGCGTCGTCGGGTAGATCGCGTCGCTGCGGTGGGTGATAGCGGTGATGTGCATCACCGGGAACAGGTCGGGCGGGGTGTAGAATCCGGTATGATCGCCAAACGGCCCTTTGGTACGATGCTCACTCGGGTCGAACCAGCCTTCGATCACGATTTCGGCGTTGGCGGGCACTTCCAAGTCCTGTGACACACATTTGACGAACTCGACAGGCTTGCCGCGCAGCCAGCCCGCCAGCAAATACTCATCAATGCCGGGGGGCAACGGGGCACTGCCGCACCACATGGCCGCCGGATCGCCACCCAGCACCACCGCCACCGGAATGCGCTGCTGCTGGCGCTCTTTGCCCAGTTCCTGATGCTCTTTGCCGCCCTTATGCCGCTGCCAGTGCAGCCCCACCGTCTGCCCGTCATACACCTGCACGCGGTACATGCCCACGTTGCGTGCCCCCGTCGCCGGGTCGCGGGTAATGACCGAGGTCAGCGTGATGTACTTGCCGCCATCATGCGGCCAGCATTTGAGAATCGGGAAGATGTTCACATCGGGATTTTCGGTGATGACCACTTCCTGCACGGGCGCGCTTTTCACGCGGCTCGGCCCCAGTCCGATGCTCCGCAGCGCCCCCAGCATGTCGCCGGCGCGATTCATCATCGCGCCCATGCCCTTCGGCAGTTTGGGGTCAATCAGCTTTCCCAACCGTTCGTTGAGTTCGTTCAGGTCATCCACGCCCATCGCCCACGCCATACGGCGCGGGTTGCCGTACAGGTTGACCAGCAGCGGGAACTTGCTGCCCTCCACATTCTCGAACAGCAGCGCCTTATTCCGGTCATGAGGCAACTTGCTAATCCGATCGGTGATCTCGCTGATCTCCAACTCAGCGCTCACAGGCGCTTTGATGCGGATAACTTCACCCGCTTCTTCCAGTCGCACGAGAAATTCATCAAGTCGTTTGTAGGCCATCGTTCACAACATTCAATTTGTGCTAAACGTCACGAACGCTATTATAACGGCCTCTTATCCATTCGACCATTAAAAGACAGTGAGTGGTCACAGCACGAATGTTATAATGAGACTGTCCAGATGACCGAGTCAAGGGTAACGACACATGACCGATCAAACGTTCCCCCCCAGCACCCTCTCACCAGCAGAACGCCCTGCCCATCGGGTGACGTTCGAGGACTACATGCGCCTGTATGCCGAAAATTTCGCGGAGTGGGTAGAAGGTGAAGTCATTCCGTTGTCACCCGTTACAGAAATTCATGATCGTCTTTTCCGTTTCCTCATCCGCTTGCTCGAAACCTATCTCGAAGAAACGCAATCCGGTGTACTGCGCGTCGCCCCCTTTGTGATGCGAATTACCCCGGACGCGCCCGCCCGTGAACCCGATTTGCACATCATCCTTGAGGAGCATATCGGCATCCTCCAGCCCTCGCTAACGGCGGGCGCTGCCGATGTGGTCATCGAGATTGTCTCCAAAGAGAGTCAGCACCGCGATCTGGTCGAGAAATACGAGGAATACGAAACGGGCGGCGTGCGCGAATACTGGCTCATCAACCCGCTGCGACGGCAGGTGGATTTCTTCGTGCGAGCTAAAGATGGACTTTATACCCGGCGCGACCCGCAAAACGGCATATTTACATCCAGCGTCCTAGCGCGTTTTCACCTCGAAACACGCCTATTCTGGGGTACGCCCCCTAGCGGCAGGGAAATTGTCGCCCTCGTGGATGCCATGCTCAAGGAGTGAATTCGTCCCTCATGTTCAACGTCAACTTACGAAATAAGGTCGCCCTCGTCACCGGCGCAGGGCGCGGCATCGGCAAAGCCATCGCGCAGGGGCTTTCGGACTGCGGCGCGGTG
Source organism: uncultured Chloroflexota bacterium (assembly GCA_903904765.1). Next base: position 5,678 of record CAIVEA010000162.1, on the reverse strand, counting down.
GTGGCCGTCAACGATATTGATCCCGCCAGCGCAACCCTGACCGCCGGCACACTCACCGGAGAGGCCAACGCTTACGTCACCGATGTGGCAGACTCGGCGGCGGTAGACCGCATGATCGCAAAGATTGTGGCGGACTTCGGGCGGCTGGATATTGTGGTCAATAATGCGGGTGTCGAACCGAAGGCCAGCATCCTCGACATGACGGATGCAGACTGGCATAGCGCCATCAACATCAACCTCAGCGCCGCCTTTTACACCAGCCGCGCCGCTGGCAAAGTGATGCGGGCAGCGGGGGGCGGCGCGATCATCAACATCGCCTCGATTGCCGGACACAACATCCCGATTGCCCTGCGTTCCGGCTATGTCGCCAGCAAAGCGGGCATGATCGGTTTCACCCGCGAGTGCGCCCGCGAATTTGCCGCCTATGGCATCCGCGTGAATGCCGTCTGTCCGGGCGTGATCGAAACCGAGATGACCGCCCACCTGCGCCAGAACGTCGCCCAGATGCAAAAGTGGCTGGAAGACATCCCGCAAAAGCGGCTCGGCATACCGGAAGATGTGGTCGGGCTGGTGTTGTTCTTGTGTTCGGATGCGTCGCGTTACCTGACCGGACAGGCGATCAATGTGGATGGCGGAAAGGTGATGCTGTGATGGATGTCTCCGCGCTGCTGGAAGAACTGCGGGCGATTGCGCTCACAGGGCTGCACTACAACCAGAATGACCCCTACAACCACGAACGTTACGAGCGCCTGCTGCGCCTGACCGCCAACGAATACGCGGCGCTCACCGGACTCGAACCGGAACAGATCATCGCGCAGTTCCGCCGCGAAACGGGCTACATCACGCCCAAAGTGGGGGTGTGCGGCGCGGTGTTCAACCCCGCCGGACAGGTGCTGCTGGTCAAACGTTCGGATAACGGACGCTGGGCGCTGCCGGGCGGCTATGCCGAAGTGAACCATACGCCGCAGGAGAACTTAGCGCGGGAATTGCGCGAGGAAACCGGACTGGAAGTGACCGTCAACGAATTAGTGGATGTGTACACCGCACAACCGGGGCAGTATCCGCATGTGGTGCAAACCACTTATACCCTGTTCTTCCGCTGCACCGCCATCGGTGGGACGCTCACGCCCTCACACGAAACGCCGGAACTGGGCTACTTCGACCACACAACCATCGAAAACTGGCACATGAACCACCGCCAGCGCACAGATCGCGCCTATGCGCTGTGGCAGGCGGAACCACGTTAAGCAGGTCGCCGCGCTTCGATCAGCACCCAGTCGCCATCCTGACGGCGGGCGAACGGTTCTAATCCGGTCTGCCGCAGCGCAGCTTCCACCGCGTCCGCTTGATCGTGAATGATGCCCGCGAACAGCGCCAGCCCACCGGGGCGCACTGTGTCACCCAAGCGTTCGTCGCACATGGCGATGATGATCCGCGCCAGAATGTTCACCACGATCAGATCATACTGCCGTCCGGACGCGACCACCTCCGCCAGACTGCCTTCCTGCGCGGTGATCTGCGCCGCTACGCCATTTTGCGCGGCGTTCTCGTCGGTCACGCGCACCGCAATCGGGTCAATATCCAGCCCCCAGACGTGTGCCGCGCCCAGCTTGGCCGCCGTGATCGCCAACACGCCGGAGCCGCAACCCAGATCGAGGATGTTCATCCCCGGTTGCACGCGATCTTCCAACCCGACCATGCACAACTGCGTGCTGGGGTGCGTCCCCGTCCCGAAGGCCATGCCCGGATCGAGCGCCACCACCAGATCATCCGGCGCAATTTCGGTTTCAATCCACAGCGGCCGAATGAGCATACGCTTGCCCACCCGCACCGGATGGTAATGCGCCTTCCACGCTTCCGCCCAATCTTCCTCATGCACCAGCGTATACACAGGGCGCGGCATGGGGTACATCATGCTCATGTGACCGAGTGCAGATTCCAGCCGCAGCTTGGCATCCTCGGCGCGGTCATCAGCGGGAATATAGGCGCGTAGGGTGAGCGTGGTCACGGGCGGCACATCGCCATCGTCCCACTTCTCGCTGGCAATATCATCCTGTTCAATGGAAACGCCCTGATGCCCGTAGCGCGTGAGCAGTTCTGCCACCGCCTCCGCCGCCTCACCATCCACCTTGAGCGCGATTTCAATCCAGTCCATGAGCCTACCCCCCGCTTCGGTCAAAAAGAAAGGCGGCGCTGCCGCCGCCGAATGTGTGTGGAACCCTCATCCCCTGCCCTTCTCCCTCAGGGCGAAGGGAATAAGACCAAGACAGGGATTCGTAGGGACACGACGTATGTCGTGTCCTCTTGGGTTTTTACGGGAAACAACCGGACACGGCGCGAACGGTATCCCTACAACCAAACGCTCGATACCCCAAATACGTACCCTATCTCCCAATTTCTCCCCTTCGCCATGAGGGAGAAGGGGTGATTAGACAGGGGGAATGCCTGTGGCACGCAAGCGTAAATGCCCTGTCCAATCAGGATGAGGGCTATTTACGCCTGATCGCCGCCGAACAAGCCCATCATGCGGTCAAAGAAGCCGCGCCCGTTCTGCTGCGGCTGCACCTCTTTGCCAAAAGTGGTCGCCAACTGCTCGAACAACTCGCGCTGTTCAGGTGTGAGCGTGGTCGGCACGATCACCTGCACATACACCAGTTGGTCGCCGCGTCCGGTATTCGAGCCATCGCTCCGCAGGCGGGGGATGCCCTTCCCGCGCAGACGGAATATCTTGCCGGTTTGCGTCCCCGCCGGAATATTCAGTTCTACATCGCCGTCCACCGTCGGGACGACCACTTTATCGCCCAGCGCGGCCTGCGCCACGTTCACCGTCACATCCAGAATGATGTCGCTGTCCTTGCGCTTGAAGAACTTATGCTCTTTGACATCAATGATGACGTACAGGTTGCCAGACGGCGCACCATATTCGCCCGCGTCGCCCTCACCCTTGATCTGGATTTGCAGCCCTTCGCGCACACCCGGCGGAATCTGCACATTCAGGATGGCATGCTTCCGCAGCAGGCCGCTGCCTGTACAGGTGCGGCAGGGCGTGGGGTTGATCTCGCCGCGTCCACCGCAGCGCGGGCAGGGCGTGGAGCGCACCATCGCGCCGAGGAACGTCTGCTGAACCTGCCGGATTTCGCCCGTGCCTTTGCATTCCGGGCAGCGCGTGGGGGTTGTACCCGGTTCTGCGCCGCTGCCGCTGCATGTTTCGCAGGCTTCAAAGCGGTCAAAGTCAATCTGCTTTTCGACCCCGAACACCGCTTCCTCGAAGCTAACGCTGGTGTTCACGCGCCGATCCGAGCCGGGACGCGGGCCACGCCGCCGCCCTGCCTGCCGGTTGCCACCAAAATTATTGAAGAACTCCTCGAAGATTTCCTCGAAACCGCCAAAGCCAGCGCCACCCGCCGCGCCGCCGAATCCGCCAGCGCCACTCACACCTGCCGCGCCGAAACGATCATAGCGCGAACGCTTATCGTCATCCGACAGGACTTCGTAGGCTTCGTTGATCTCTTTGAACTTATCTTCGGCCTGCTCGTGCTTGCTGACATCGGGATGATATTCGCGTGCCAACTTGCGGAAAGCCTTCTTGATTTCCTCTTTGGTCGCGCCTTTTTCAACGCCTAGCACTTCATAGTAATCTCGCGCCATACTCTCATCCCATTTGCCCGCCGGGGCTGTCCACTCAACCAACTGCCCGTATCAGACGGATCAACTCGCGTCCGCTATACAGAGAAAACGGGTAGGGAACACTCCCTACCCGATGAATACTGCATTGTACCAGAGGTTTAGACCTCTTTGAATTCGCCTTCTACCACATCGTCGTTCGGCTTGCTGCCCGCCGCGCCACCTGCCGCGTCGCCGGGTGCTGCACCACCGGGGGGCGGTTCTGCCGCGCCCGGTTGCTGGTACATGCTGCCGCCCAACGCCTGCACCTGCTGGCTGAGCGCATCCACCGCCGTGTTGATCTTCTCGATGTCGTTGCTTTCCATCGCTTTGCGGGTCGCGTCAATTTTCTCCTGAGTCTGCTTTTTGGCATCTTCAGGAATACGATCCGCGAAATCGCGCAGCACCTTCTCGGCGCTGAAGATGGCGCTGTCGGCCTTATTCTTGGCCTCCACACCTTCCTTGCGCTTGCTGTCTTCGCCCGCGAACTTCTCGGCTTCCTTCACCATACGCTGAATTTCTTCCTCGCGCAGACCGCTGCTGGCGGTGATGGTGATCTTCTGTTCGCGTCCGGTGGCCTTGTCCTGTGCGCTCACGTTCAGGATACCGTTCGCGTCAATATCGAAGGTCACTTCGACCTGCGGCACACCACGCGGCGCGGGGGGAATGCCATCCAGAATGAACTTGCCCAGTGACTTGTTATCGCCAGCCATCGGGCGTTCGCCTTGTACGACGTGAATTTCCACCTGCGTCTGTCCGTCAGCCGCCGTCGAGAACACCTGACTCTTCTTGGTGGGGATAGTGGTGTTGCGCTCGATCAGCGGAGTCGCCACGCCGCCCAGCGTTTCCACACCCAGAGTCAGGGGGGTCACGTCCAGCAGCAGGATGTCCTTCACTTCGCCGCCCAGCACGCCGGCCTGAATGGCCGCGCCCAGCGCCACCACTTCATCCGGGTTCACGCCCTTGCTCGGTTCTTTGCCGAAGAAGGCCTTCACCGCTTCCACCACTGCCGGCATACGGGTCATACCGCCCACCAGCACGACGGTGTTCACATCTTCCTTCTTCAGTCCGGCATCGCGGATGGCCGCTTCGCACGGGCTGATCGAACGCTTCACCAGATGGTCGGTCAACGCTTCCAGCTTGGCGCGGGTCAGCGTCATGTGCAGATGCTTGGGGCCGCTGGCATCTGCCGTAATGAAGGGCAGGTTCAGTTCGGCGGAAAGCGTGCTGGAAAGCTCAATCTTGGCCTTCTCCGCCGCTTCCTTCAACCGCTGAAGCGCCTGACGATCGCCGCGCAGGTCAATGCCCTGCTCTTTCTTGAATTCCGCCGCCACATAGTCAATGATGACTTCATCGAAGTTGTCGCCGCCCAGATAGGTATCGCCGTTGGTGCTGCGAACCTCGAACACGCCATCACCCACTTCGAGGATGGAAATATCGAACGTGCCGCCGCCCAGATCGTACACAGCGATCACTTCGTTCTTGTGTTCGCCCAGCCCATACGCGAGGCTGGAAGCCGTCGGCTCGTTGATGATACGCAGCACTTCCAAGCCGGCGATACGTCCCGCATCTTTGGTGGCGTTACGCTGCGCGTCGTTGAAATACGCCGGGACGGTGATAACCGCCTTATCCACTGTTTCGCCCAGATAGGCTTCGGCATCGGCCTTCAGCTTCTGCAAAATCATGGCGCTGATTTCCGGCGGGCTGTAATCCTTGCCACCCATCGCCACGCGCACATCGCCATTGGCCGCCGCGCTCACCTTGTACGGCACGCGCTTGAGCGTTTCCTGCACCTGCCCATCGCTGTGCTTGCGCCCCATGAAACGCTTGACCGAGAAAATCGTGTTTTCCGGGTTGACCACTGCCTGATTACGGGCGGTCTTGCCCACAATGCGCTCGCTGGTCTTGGGGTTAATCGCCACCACCGAGGGAATCAGGTTGCCACCTTCCGCCGAAGGGATAACTTTCGGCTGTCCGGCTTCCATGACGGCGACAACCGAGTTGGTGGTTCCGAG
>CAIVEA010000161.1 GCA_903904765.1 uncultured Chloroflexota bacterium | reverse complement strand
CCCAACCCCTCTCCCAACCGCTGAGTACATCTGGGAGAGGGGAGAAAATGCTACACCCATACTTCTTTTCTCTTTTTCCCTCAGCCATGTATAGGGAAAGGGTAGGGATGGGGATGAGGGTTTCCATCGCCGGCCCTTTTTATTTGCCCCAGTTCCCGCCGCACGTAAGAGATACCCTCATCGGATGCTCTAGGCAGCACATCGAATCCCTATTCACAGGTTCAATATGGCTGCATTCGCGCTGCAAGAGACATTGATCCAACCCGGTTTCGCCCGCCCCGCCCCCTTCCAGCATTTTCCGGCAGTCGCTTTCCCGACGATTCACCCGATTGACTGGCTGCACTCGCATTTCGCGGTGGGCGGCTGGAGTCCGCTGCAACGCCTGAGTGGAATGCTCACGGCGCACATGACGCGCATCGCGCCTCATGCCGGCTTCACATGGCATCCCCATCGCGGACTTGAGATTTACACATGGATGCTGGAAGGCCGCCTGTACCACGAGGACACAACGGGCGGCAAAGGTGAACTGCACCCCGGCGATCTTCAACGTATGTTCTCCGGCGACTGGATCGAACATCAGGAACTCAATCCGTATGACGAGCCAGCGCGGGTGATTCAAATCTGGTTCATCGCGGATCGGCAGCATCAGGGCTTAGAGCCGCACTACCAGCAGTTGAGCCGCGCCCAACTCCCCGTCCGGCAGGTGGGTGATGCGCGGGTGTACAGCCTGATCGGGGACGATGCGCCGATGCAGCAGCACATGACCGGACGGCTGACGGCGGGGGCGCTGGCAGCGAACGGCATCAGCGCCGTCGAAGCACCGCGCACGGGCGAGGAATTGTTCTTGTACGTCACGGATGGCGCGGGGATGGTGGAGTATAACGGGGAACGCCTGCCGCTGGCGCAGTACGATGTGCTGCTGACCACGCCGGACATGGCGAACGCCGTGCTGCGGGCGAACACGGGCGGGCTGGATTACCTCAGCTTCTACCTGCCGCCCTTTTTGCCGAATGGCATGAGCGCGTAATGCCCAACAAAAAGCCCCTTCCACAGTCGGAAAGGGGCTTTTGCAGTCTCGAAATAGTTCAGATCAGCGGCGAACTACGGCGCGACCACGAACCAGACATCGCCCGCGCCCTGCCCGTTGGCATCGCCCGGAACTTTGTCTTCCTTGAAGTAGTATAGCGGCATGCCGTTGTAGGTCAGCTGCGTCTTACCATCGGCGCGGGTGATCGTGCCCAGTTCGCCAGCCACATTCGCGCCCGCCACCGGAGCGACGCTCGGATTGACCGAAACCGGAGGCCAGTTCTTGGCGCAGTCGTCGGCGCAATTGCTCACACCGGCTTCGTCATTCTTGAAGGTGTAGACGGTGAACCCGTTGCCGGCCACCAGATGATCGCCCAGTGCTTCGCTATTGCTTACGACGAGGTTTTCCGGGTTGATGACGTACCATACGTCCTTCACACCCTGACCGGTGGCATCCCCAACCGCCTTGTCGTCCTTCCAGTAGTACAGCGGCCAGCCGTTGTACGTCACCTGAATGCTGCCATCGTCGCGGGTGATCGTCCCCACTTCGCCGGGCAGAACCTGACCCACGACCACATCATCCGCGCTGGCGACGGTCAGCGGAGGCCACGCCACCGCGCAATCGCCGGAGCAAACGCTCACGCCGGGGCTGTCCTTGGTGAAGATATACAGCGACATACCGGCAGGGCCGACCAGAATATTGCCCAGCGTGTCGTTCGGGATGACCGAAACAGTAGCGGGCGCGGCAATCCACCACACGCGGCCAACGGCCTGTCCGGTGGTGTCGCCGGGGGCGGCATCGTTGATCCAGTAGTACAGCGGTTGCCCGTTGTAGGTGACCTGAGTCGTGCCGTCATCTTCGCGGACAATCGTTCCCAGCGTGCCGGGGATGCCGTCGGCGACGGTCAACTGATCGGGGCTATCCACCGTCAGCGCAGGCCAGTTGACGAGGCATTGACCGGAGCAAACGCTCTTGTTCAGCGGATCGGGCGTGAAGATGTACAGCGTCAAACCGTTCGGGCCAACCAGATACGGCCCCAGTTCATCCGAGCCACTCAACCCCACGGTGGGCGCGGCATCCTGCGCGAAAGCAGGAACGGCGAACAGCAGCACCACAATCAAAAGCAATAGGCTACGCAGTTTCATATCCAACTCCTTGTGAGTACGATTTCCCCAACAACAGGTTCCCTTCCTGTCTATTGAGTAATCGCTCGCCACAGGCCAATTGGATGTACTCAAAGATGAGCATTTCATGAGTTCCCAATCGGAAGCGATTACAGATGATAAAGCAAGCGGGTGCAGCATGAATGATGTACAGATTGCAGGACGGGCAAACAGTCTGTAGACTTCTAGATGGGAGTAAAGAGCTATGGTCGCCCAACTAGATGATATTGACCTGATGAAACGCATCCATCGCCACGACCAGCAGGCGTTCCGGCTTCTGTACCAGCAGCACGGCAAGGCCGCTTACAGTTTGGCCTACCGCGTGCTGCAAAACAGCACACAGGCCGAGGAAGTGACGCAAGACGCATTCATGAAAGTGTGGCAGCAGCAGACGCGCTGGGACCCGGAAAAAGGGCAGTTGCGGAGCTGGCTGCTGACGATCACGCATTTCACCGCGATTGACCGTCTGCGCCGCGAACGCCGCCAGCCCAACCTGCATCCTGAGTCCATCGAGGATATGGAAGAAGTGTTATCCTCGCGCAGCGATGCGCTGTGGCAGGACGACACGGTGCTGCGGATGCTGATCCGGCAATTGCCCGCCGAACAGATGGCGCTGATTGATCTAGCTTTTTTCAGGGGGATGAGCCACAGCGAAATCGCGGCGGAAACCCACCTGCCTTTAGGCACAGTGAAGACTCGTCTACGCAGCGGCCTGCAACGGCTGCGCGAATTGTGGGTGGAGACAACCAAACTACCCACGTTGCAGTCCTGACCGAAGAGCGATGAGTAGATCTATGATGAGTTCAACACAGCAACCTCAACCCGTTCTGAACTGCGACGACCTTCTGGAACTGATTCCGGCCTACGCCTTCGGTTTGGCCTCGCCGGAAGAACAACAGCAGGTCGAATCCGGGCTTACAACTTGCCCGGAGGCGGCAGCACAGCTTGCGGACTACCGCCGGGTGCAGGATGGCCTGCGCGAAGCTGTTCCGCAGATGGAACCGCCGCCCGCACTGGAAGATCGCCTGATGGCTGCGATTGCCGCCGAAACGCCCGTCCGGTGGCGCATGCCGCAGATTCATCGCGCATGGTGGGTGACAGCGGCGGCGGTGGTGGCGCTGGTGTTCAGCAATATGTACTGGATCAGTCGCAGCAACAACGCCCCGCCCAAAGCGCCGGACACCAACTCGCACCCGATTCTTTTGCAGGGCGATAGCTCGTTCGTGCTGACCAGCAGCCGCGAAATTCGCTGGGTGCGCCTGCCCGCCGCGCAGAAGAACACCGATGCCACCGCTGTGCTGATGTGGAACGTCGAAAGCGAGACGGGTCTGCTGTATGTGCGCGGCTTCCCGCCCCTCTCGGCGGGCAAAACCTTCCAACTGTGGCTGACGATGGGCGACAACAAGTTGAGCGCCGGCACGTTTCAGGTGGATGAAAGCGGGTCGGGGGCGCTGCTGTTCAACGTGACCGCCCCGATTGACGAATACACATGGGCACGCATCACCGAAGAGCCAGAACAAGGGAGCAGCGAACCGGGTGATGCTGTGGTGGTGGTGGGCGAATTATAGAAGCTGTTAGCTACGCTGATTGCCTGAAATCACCCTCACCCTGTAGTCCCTCTCCCTCATGGCGAGGGACTTCCAGAGAAAGCACCCCTTCCCCCTCTTGCTCCCTTCGCCATGAGGGAGAAGGGTTGGGGATGAGGGTATCGCTACACCCGTGCAACTTTTGCGGCCTGTGGCGCGTAATAAGTATTGAGAACGGTATGTAACAGGGGTTGAAATCCATGAACCAGAACAGCACCACCTATGAACTGGCCGATGTCGGTACGCGCTTTTTCGCGCTGGTAATTGACAGCATCATTCTGGGTGTCGTCACCGGAATCGTGACCAACATTTTCGGCAACGCAGGCGGCATCCTCAGCTTCATCGTCGGCTGCGCGTATACGTGGTACTTCCTCACGCGCCAGAACGGGCAGACACCCGGCAAGAGCCTGCTGAAAATCCGTGTGGTCAAGAAGGACGGCACGCCCATCCGCGATGCCGATGCCATCCTGCGCTACGTCGGCTACTTCATCAACAGCTTCGTGATCGGCCTCGGCTGGATTTGGGCGCTGTTTGACAGCGAACGGCAGGGCTGGCACGACAAAATCGCCAGTACCTATGTCGTGAAAGCGTAAGGCGCACTGCATCCCTCAGCCCCCTCAGCCGCACGGAGAGGGGAGGCGCAGCGGGTCAAGTTTAACCAAAACGCCCCGCGTCGGCATCGGCTGGCGCGGGGTGTTTTATATTCCCAAACGTATGATTAATACGAGGTCAGGTACTTATTCAGTTCCCATGTGGTCACTTCGAGGCGGTAATCGTCCCATTCGGAACGTTTGGCGCTGATGAAGCGTTCGTACACATGCGGGCCAAGAGCCTCGCGGATGACCTGATCTTCTTCCAGCGCGTCAATCGCTGCTTCCAGTGTGACCGGCAGCGTGGAAAGGGCGCTGCTCCGGTGGTTTTCCAGCAAATACAGGTTTTCTTCGCTAGGCGATGACAGTGGCATCTCGCGCCGAATGCCATCCAGCCCGGCGGCCAGCATGACGGCGAAGGCCAAATACGGGTTGCAACTGGGGTCGGGACAGCGCAGTTCCACGCGAGTTGATTCAACGCCATGTGCGCGGGGGATGCGGATGAGCGCCGAACGGTTGATGCGCCCCCAACTGATGTGGACAGGCGCTTCGTAGCCGGGGACGAGCCGTTTGTACGAGTTGACCAGCGGCGCGAGGATGGCGCACATCCCCCGCGCATGAGCCAACTGCCCCGCGATAAAATGTCGCGCAATCCGCGATAGGCCATACGAATCGCCGGGGTCAGCAAAGGCGTTCGCGCCGGTGGCCTTGTACGACAGACTTTGATGAACATGCATGCCATTGCCACTCATGCCGCGCAGGGGCTTGGGCAGGAAGGTCGCCCGCAGCCCATGTTGACGCGCCAGCACCTTCAGCGCTACGCGGAACGTGACTGCGTTATTGGCAGTGGTCAGCGCATCCGAATAGCGGAAGTCAATTTCGTGCTGCCCGTGCGATACTTCGGCGTGCATGGCCTCCACCGTGATGCCCAACGCTTCGAGGGCGTGGGTCATCTCGTGGCGCAAGCCGCCGATCAAATCCGTCGGCAGGTCGAAGTAGCTGTCGGTATCCTGCGGCACAGGCGGGATGATGCTCCCATCGGCATGGGGCTTCAGCAGGAAAAATTCCAGCTCCGGGCCGGTGTTGAAGACCAGCCCCATATTGTCGGCTTCCGCCAGCACGCGCTTGAGCACAGCACGCGGGTCGCCAATGAAGGGTTGGTCGTTGGGCGTGAACACATCGCAAATGAAACGGGCGGTGGTATCGCGACCACTCAGCCACGGCAGCACCGCGTAGGTGGAGGGGTCGGGGACGAGATACATATCACTTTCAGCGATTCGGGCGAAACCTTCGATAGAAGAACCATCGAACCACACACCATGATCGAGCGCATCAGGCAGTTCGTGGGCGGGGATGGTGATGCTTTTCACCGCCCCCATGATGTCGGTGAATTGCAGATCAACAAACTCGATTTTCTCAGCTTGGACGGTGGCTAAAATGTCTTCGGCGGAACGCTGGGTCATTTGGGGGCTATTCCTTGGGCGGCAAGTGCAAGAATGACGATGGCAACCAGAATCAGGATGCTGACGATCACCGTGCGGAAGGTGGGCGAATACCAGAACGGCAGCGCGGTTTGTTCGCCGGTGCCTTTGTCCAGAATGCTGATGTCTACGCTGTCGAGGTTGTCCAGATCACGCAGGAACGCCCGCAAATCGGGATAGCGGTCATCCGGGTTGCGCTGCAAACAGCGTGCCACCACCGCCGCCAGTTGGGGCGAAATCCCCGTCTGCACTTCATCGAGGCGTGGCAGCGCCCCCTGTAGATGCTGCTGCATGACCACCTGCACATTGTCCCCAGAAAACGGCGTGCGCCCACTGAGCAGTTCAAAGAACATCGTGCCAAGCGCGTACAGATCGGTGCGCTCATCCCCGCGCTGCCCTTCAATCTGTTCGGGAGCCATGTAATCCGGCGTTCCGGCGCTGGGGGTGAGGTTGGCATAAGTGACGCGGTGGGCGTTTTTGGTCAGCGCGAGGCCAAAATCAAGGATGACGGGCTGCCCGTCCGCCGTAATCAGGATGTTCTCCGGCTTCAGGTCGCGGTGTACCACTTCATGCTCGTGAATATAAGCGATTCCGTCTGCAATCTTGCGAATGAGCGCGATGGCTTCGTCCGGCGGCATCGCACCCTGTTCCGCCACCACATCCCGCATCGGCTTGCCATCCACGAAGGCCGTCACCAGATAGGGTGTGCGGTTGAATTGCCCCGACCCCAACCCGCGTTGAATGGCGGGGTGGTTGAGCATGTTGGTCACTTCCAATTCCCGCTGGAAACGCTCGAATTGCGCCGGATCGCCAATCAGCATCCGGTTGGGAATCTTCAGCACCACATCCTTCCCACTCATCAGGTCGTAGGCACGGTAAATATCCGCCATGCCGCCCTGAGCCATGTGGGAACGGATTTGGAATCGGTCAAACTGGTCGCCAATTTGGAACATCATCATGGGATTATTATATCGAGTGCCTGTTTCATTTACCAAGATTAAACTCAGGCCTTGCCCGTCAATTTGCCGCGCAGCATCTGCGGCAATCCCCACAAACGTTTCTCGCCTGTGTTTTCCGCATGGGGCGTGACCTGCTGTACCTGCACTGTGATCGCCGAGAGATTGTCGTCGCTTTCGCGCTCCATTGCCACATCAATCAATTGGCGGCTGATGGATTCGGGGTCGCGCTTGCTAGCCGTGATCGTGGCGAATTCGTCATCTTCGATATGCGCCCACACGCCATCTGTACACACAATCAGCACATCCCCATCTTTGAGCGTATGTTGGCTGACATCTGGCTGCACCACCATCTGCATGCCGAGGCACTTTTGCAGAATCGAGCGCCGTTCGTGGGTACGCACTTTGTCCGCCGAAATAACACGCATCCGTACCAGTTCACCCACCGCCGTGTGGTCGTTGGTCAGGCAAGTGGCGCTGCGCCCGCGCACCAGATACACGCGGCTATCTCCAATATGAGCGATGTGCAACTGATTGCCGATCAGGTGCAGAACGCTCAAGGTTGTCCCCATGCGTGCGCCCAACCGCTGCGAGGACTGATACACCGCCCAGTTCGCGGATTGCACCGAGTTCTTCAGATTCTGGGGGATTTTGTTCGGCGGCCCTTGATAGAAGGTGTCGAAAAAGACTTCGATGGCTTGCGTGCTGGCGAGCGCCCCATGCTCATACCCACCCATCCCGTCCGCGACTGCATACAGAGTTCCGAACGCCTGCAAATGGCTGTCATCCGTGAAGGCGGATACCCGGAAAGCGTCCTGATTTTCCTGACGCACAGTTCCCACATGGGTGTGACCATAGGCGATCAGTTGCGGCGCGTTCGACACGTTTGGAATGCTCCTGTACAACAAACGATCAGAGGGGCAAATTCGCCCCTCTCATTCATGCTAATCCTCACCCTGCTGCGCTTAAACGTCCCCTCTCCATTGCGATGGAAAGGGGATAAGAGGGGAAGGTTATCTTTGTGAACTTCGCATAGCTTCTGCTGAGGGCAGGATGGCCTTGCCCGACTGCCGGCTGTTGATGACGAAATAGGCCACGCTGATGAGCAACCACACGCCGGAGATACCTAGCGCCATGTAAGTGGCCTGCGCCGTTGTGCCACCGCTAGCGATGCCGATCACGAAGATCGCGCCCAGCATCAGCACGTTCAGCAGGAAACCACCAATCGGGATGATGCGGTGCCGCAGCATGCTGAACTCCGGGCGACCCGCGAAGGCCACCACCGTGACCGCGCAGATCAGGCCGTACAGCACGAACGTGCCGAGGTTGGAAGCCAGCGTGATGCCGGTCAGCGTGACCGCGCCGCCCAGCAAGCCGACTGCGGCGACGATAGCCGAAACAACTACCATTACAACAATGCCCATGTGCGGGGTGGCGTACTTGCCATGCAGCAGCCCCATGATTTCCGGCATTTCCGCGTCCTGCGCCATCGCAAAGCTGATGCGGACGGCAGTGTTCATAGCCGCCAGCGTCGTGCCGAGGATGGCAATCGCCACACTGACTGCCAGCACGATCATGAAGGCGAAACCGTTCCCGCCCAGCATCGAGTTGCCAATTTGGATCGCCATATCACCGATGGGCGCACCGGAGGCCGCCGCCGCCGTGATGCCCTTGCCCGCCACATCGTTCCCCAGCCAGCTACCCAGCGCGTAGTTGGCGGCGAAATACTGGAACAGGTAGGCGAAGATACCCTGAATGACCAGCGAAATGATGACCGCACGCGGAATGTCGCGCTTGGCGTTCTTGGCTTCCGCGCCCAGTGCCGTCGAGGACTCGAAACCCACCAGAATCAGGATGGCAATCGTGGACTGGAACAGCATCCCGGCAAAATTGTGCGGAATGATGATCGAGGACGGTTGGGCATGATACCAGCCTTCGGGCGGGACGTTCAGCGGATTGGCGTTGCGGAAGGCAATCGCCAGCACCGCGAACACCACCAGCGTCACTAGTTGAATGATATTGATGGCAATCGCCACATTGGTCGAGCCGCTGATGCCGCGCCACGCAATCGCGCCCACCAGTGCCGAGAACAGGATGGCGACCACGATCTGCCCCCACACAGGGATGGTGAGGCCGAACTGTCCGGCGATGTACGTCACCAGCGTCGCCATGAAGGCCACCATCACGCCCGGATACACCCAGTAAAACAGGTGCGCCGCCCATCCGGTCACAAACTTGAACAACCGCGCCCAGCGGCGGTGGTTGGCTTCTTCCCGATCTAGGAAGGCTTTTTCGGCAAAATAATACGCGCTGCCCGTGCCAGCATCCGGGTAACGGTGCGCCAGCTCCGCGAAGGCAAAGGCCGTCAGGAAGGCTACCACCAGCGCCGCCACAATGCCCGTCCACATATCACCTGCCGTGCTGACCCCGTTGGAGTCCACGTTGGCCGCCTGAAGCTGATAAGTGATCCACAAGAACGCGCCGGGCGCAATCAGCGCCATTGCGTTCACGGTCACGCCAGTAAGTCCGAGCGTTTTCTTCATCGCCGGGGCGTTTGACGAACTCATAATTCCTCCAGTAGATAGGCAGATGGGGCACAAGCGCGACCCGGCTACAAACAAAAATTGACACCGGAATCAGAGCATGACGAAAGGTTAAAACGTTCCCCGTCTTGATTCATGTTTGGAAATGTATGAAGTTTCGCCAAAGCATTTGGCGGTTATGAATAACAAATTCATGTATTTATGTGAAAAAGGGCGAATATTGCTCATATTTGCCCCTTCTGGTGTGCAATATGCCCACCATGACAGTGTGAAATGCGACCAACGATGCCCGATGCGGGATAACGTGGGCGGGAGAGACGAGAATTCTTTGGTGCTTTTGAACAAAAATAGCGAGGAATTGTTGTTATAAACAGCGGCGGCTTCCATGATGAGAGCCGCCGCTGCGCTGCGCTGTGCAGAAAGATGAGGTTAGGAAGCGTTAGCCCGCTTTCGTCGCCACGAAATCAATTTCCAGCGTCACCTCGTCCGAGACGTTCGCCACATTCGGCACGTTGGGGATGCTCAGGTTGAACTGGGCGCGGGTGACAGCGGCGCTGCCTGTACCCGTCAAGCGGTCGGCACTCTCGGCTTTGGCGGTCACACTGAAAGTGATGGGCTGTGTGATGTCGCGCACCGTCAGGTTGCCCGCGATCTGGAAGGTCACTTCCTCACCCACGCTCAGGCTGGCCGGCAGGCCGATCAGTTCGGTGGGGGTGAAGCGGATGAACTCGTAGGCATCCTGTGCCGACTGGAGAATTTCGCTCCGCAGGGCGCGGTTGCGGAAGTCGTTATCCGTCGCCAGTGTGCGGGCATTGATGACGATTTCGCCCACTTTGGAGGCCGACGGGTTGGCGAAGTCCACGAAAATATCGCCCGCCACTTCTTTCGTTTTACCAACGACGGTGGTGAACGTGCCGCGCAGGTCTTCGGTCAGCGTGAATCGCGCCTCAGACTCGGCGGACACAATACGGAATAGCGTTGCACCAGCAGTTTCGGCAGCCGGAGCAGCTTCTGTGGTGGCTTCGGCAGTCGGGGCAGCCGCTTCGGCGGTGGGCTGTGCGGCAGCAGCAGCCAGTTGCGCCGTGAGCGCGGCGTTGGTAGCCTGCGCGTCTGCCACCTGAGTACTGAGGGCGGCAATCTGCGCTTCCAGCGTCACGCTCGACAGATCGAGTGTGGGCGCGGCCTGCTCGATGCTGGTACTCGGTTCGCCCGAACCGCCCACCATGTAGATGTAGGCTCCCACGCTGACCGCAGCGGTGATCCCCAT
>CAIVEA010000160.1 GCA_903904765.1 uncultured Chloroflexota bacterium | reverse complement strand
CCGTCCCCTCTCCAAGACGCGGAGTACCGCTTTGGAGAGGGGTGAAAGAGTCTGCTGCTTGCTCCCCCTCGCTGTTACTACGGAGAGGGGGCTGGGGGGTGAGGTTTTAGGGTGAGGGTTATCCTGCAAAAAACCTACCCTTGAAAGGGGATAAAGGGTGAGGGTTTTATTGCCCGTAAACAAAACACCCCGCAACAGGGGCGGAGTGTTCGTGAGGTGCATTTGTCCGGCAGTGGTTAGCCGCCGCTGTCGCTGGTGTCTACCGCGTTCGGATCAACGGTGGGTGTGGCGATGTTCGCCAGCGCGGTGGCGGTGGCAACCATGTCCGCTTTCTGGTCGCTGATGACGACATCCCCGAAACCGCGCACAACAGAAACCCATGTGCGCCCCGGTTTCATCATGATCGGCTGGTTGTTGCCGTAGATGATTTGGAGGGCAGAGCCGGGTTCGCGGTCTTTGCGCCGCCAGTAGCCTTCGTACCACTGACCATCGCGCAGCAGATAGGCGCGGCCTTGATCCCACAACTGAATCTCGATGGATTTGTACTTGGCATCCGGCGGGAAGATGGCCGGATTATCGTCATGCGGCACTTCGATGATAATCAGATTATCCGCCCACAACTGCTGGCCGTCGCCCGCGTCCATGTGGGGTACGCCATCGGTGAAGCGCAGGTAGTGTCCGGTGGCCGCATCATACTGCCAGCGGGCATCGGTCTGCCCGTACCAGTCAATATAAGCGTCCACAGCGGGTTGCCCGCCCGGATCGGGGGTGGGGCTGAAGGCGAAGCCACGCGCCTTGTAGCCGGTATTCACTTCGCGGCGGGTGGCCTTCGCCCACAATAACGTGGTGTCGAGGAACAGGGTGTGTTCCAGCGGCAGCTCTTCACGCGGGTAACGGCAGAATCCGGCATCTTCGCAGTTGTCGCCCTTCAGCGGCGAGAACGACTGGTACACCCAGTCGGCGCTCATAATCAACTGCTGGATCGGGGCGCTAGTGCCGGAGTAGGCCAGTAGCGCGTTGTACATCGGCACGAGTTCGAGATCAATTAAGCGGGCGCTGCGTACCGAACCGACTTTGGTCGGCGCGTTGGTGCGGAAGATGGCGGCGAAACGAGTCACGCCGCCTTCGGTTTCGTACTCGTAGACCACATCCGCCAGATTTACGCCCGTCTGCGGACGGACGAGGGGCGGATAGTTGGAAATTTTGACGATCAAGTTCCGGCGCGAGCGTACTTCTTCGTTCGGGTATTCCAGCCCGGTCAGCGGGTTCACATTGTCGGGGTAAATGAACGGCCCGTTGGGAGTTGGCGTGGGGCTGGGCGTATCCGTTGGTGTGGGTGTAGCCGTCGGTGTGAAGGTAGCGGTGGGTGTCGGTGTGGGCGTGAAGGTGGCCGTCGGCGTGAGGGTCGGCGTGGCGCTGGGGCCAACCGGCGTGTTGGTGGCGAAGCTGAACACGGTGGGGATGGGGGTGTTCGTCCCCGGCAGTGTGATCTGCAAGCTCACACCTTCGCTATGAGCCACATCCGGCAGGGCGGTCATGCTCATCAGCGCAAGCATCATGCAGAGGAATAATCCGATTCGATGGCGCATCACGTCAGTCAAAACCTCATCTTAAATGGTCAAACAAACAGCGGCTTAGTATATGCGGCTGAGGTTGGATTGCACAGTCCTAGTGACAGGTTTGACCGCCTGCGGTAACATGACGTAGGGAAATCGCAGATTGTGCTGCTGCAATCCGTGTTCGATACCGGAGGGATTTGATCGTGTCCAGTCGCCGTATTTTGTTCTCGTTAGCACATCCCGATGATGAGAGTTTTGGGTCGGGTGGGGTAATTGCCCGCTATGTATCCGATGGTGCGGAAGTCTCTTTGATTTGCGCGACCAATGGCGATGTGGGGACGGTAGCGCCCGAATTTATGAAGGATTACGCTTCGGTGGCGGATTTGCGGCAGGCGGAACTGGACTGTGCCGCCGCCAAATTAAAGCTGAAGCATCTGGTCAAACTGGGCTACCGCGACAGCGGCATGATGAATTCCGAAACCAGCCGCGATCCGCGTTGCCTGTGGCAGATTCCGCGTGAGCAGGTCATCCGGCGGGTGGTGGAAGTCATCCGCGAATTGCGCCCACAGGTGGTGATTACCTTCAATAAGTACGGTGGCTACGGGCATCCTGACCATATCGCCATTCAGCAAGCGACAGTAGGCGCGTTCCATCTGGCGGGGGATGCCTCGTTCGTGACCGAAGGTCTGCAACCGTATACCCCCCAGAAGTTATATTACACTTCCATCCCGCGCTCGTTGATGCGTGTTGGACTGGCGCTCACCCGCGTGCGCCGCCAAGACCCGCGCAAACTGGGGCGCAATAACGATGTGGATATGGTGGCGATCCTCGACAATGCCGAACCGATTCACACACGCATTCACATTAGCGATTTCTACGAAGCATGGGACGAAGCCAGTGCCTGCCACGCCAGCCAGTTGGGTGGTGGTGCGCCGCGCCTGCCGCTGCGGATACGCAAATCATTAGCGCCCTATCAGGGGTTCACCCGTGTGTTCCCTGTTCCCAAAAACGACTCGGTGGACGAGTACGATTTCTTCGACGGCGTGCAGTTGGATGGTTGACGAGCAGAGCGCCGCCGAAGGGCGGATTGACCGCTTGCTGGATGCGATTGATCTGCTGAAGGATGATCGCCGTGAGGATGCGGTGCGCCTGTTGCGGGAACTGATTCAAGAGGATAACAATTTCGAGGATGCGTGGTTGTGGATGAGTGTGGCGGTGGAGTCGCTCGATCAGAGCGCGATTTGCCTCGATAATGCGCTGCGTATCAACCCTGATAATGCCGATGCCGCCCGCGCACTCTACCGCATCCGTCATCCAGAGATGCTGCACGAACAACAGCGCAACCGCCTGCGCTTCTGGCGGGATCTGGCATTCACCATGTTGTGGTTACTGGTGTTGAGTTTGTTGTGCGGACTGCCGCTGAATTTCTTCTGGGCGTGGCGCTGAGTCAGGGTGATAGTACGCCGTAATGCTGGCTGACCACACTCTGCCCCTCCGCACTTTGTACCCATGCGATAAAGTCACGGTATGCACCGTCCGGTTCGGTTGTCCCCACTACGAATAAGGTGGTTCGTAGCGGGTATTCGTTTCGGCTGACGGAGGCGGGCGAAGGGGAAATGCCGTCTATCGCCAGCGGAGTGACGCTGCCATCCAGATAGCTCATCGAAACGTAGCCGATGCTGCCTGCCATTTGCACAGTGCTGGCGATCATGGCGGCGCTGCTGGGGATGATGACGGCGGCGCGGGTGGTCAGCCGTTCCCCGATCAGCTTTTCCTCAAATTCGGCACGAGTTCCCGAACCATCCTCGCGGCTGAGGACGGTGATGGGCAAATCTGCGCCGCCCACATCCTGCCAGTTGGCAATATGCCCGAGGAAGATGCGCCGTACCTGTTCGGATGTGAGTTCTTTGACGGGGTTGGTCAGGTCGGTGATGACGGCGATTCCGTCTTGTCCGATGGGCCACGCCAGCAACGGTTGTGTCGTGTTTCCGCGTGGGAGGTGGTTGGTGAGCAGATAGCCTTCGCCGCTGGTGCGGATTTGTTCGAGCAGGTTGGCCTGTGTGCCGATGATGGGCGAAAAGACAATTTCGGGGTGGTTTTTCACGTAGCGGGTAGTGAGGTCGTGTAGCAGGGGAATGGTGGCGGAGGTGGCGTACAGGCGCAGGGGAATGCTGTCGTGGGTGGGCGTGCTGGCCGGTGTGACTGGCGAGCTACAGCTCACCAGCGTGAAGGCCACAGCAGCGAGGGCGCGGGTGGCGCGGTGCATCAAGCTATCCAGAAGATGGCGGGCAGTACAACGGGCGCAGGGGCGTGTGCGGGGTTGTCACGGGGGATGAGCCTCAGCGGGGGTTAGTCCGTCTGGAGATAGGTGGAGAGGAATGTTGAAACGTAGCCCGATAGGTCGCCTTCCAGAATTGCGTGGCGCATAGCCTCCATGTGTCGGATGAGGAAGCGGATGTTGTGCAGGCTGAGCAGAACCGAACCGAGAATTTCGCTGGCTTTGACTAGATGGCGCAAATAGGCCCGGCTGAAATTCTGGCAGCAGTAGCAATCGCAGTCGGGGTCGAGGGGGGCGGCATCGGTGGCATTGACGAGGTTACGCATGTTGATGCGCCCTTTGACCGTCAGTGCCGCGCCATGACGGGCGACGCGGGTGGGCATCACGCAGTCGAAAATATCAATACCGCGCATCACGCCGTTGGCGAGGTCGTCCGGTTCGCCCACGCCCATCAAGTAGCGCGGTTTGCTTTCTGGTAGCAGCGGCAGCGTGAAATCCAGCGTGGAGAGCATCTCGTCTTTGGTTTCGCCCACCGCCAGCCCACCCACCGCGTAGCCGGGGAAGCCCATCGGGACGAGATCGGCGGCGGAACGTTCGCGCAAATCCTGAAAGATGCCGCCCTGCACGATGCCGAACAATGCCTGCTGGCTGTCGTCCGGGTGCGCTTGACGGCAGCGGCGTGCCCAAGCTGTCGTGCGCTCCACAGCACGGTCAGCGATGATGCGATCCGTCGGCTTGGGGCACTGGTCGAAGCACATGATGATGTCTGCGCCCAGATTTTGCTGAATTTGCATCGAGACTTCGGGTGTCAGACGATGGCGACTGCCGTCCAGATGGCTCTGAAAGGTCACACCCTCGTCATCAATACGGTTGATGTGCGCCAGACTGAACACCTGAAACCCGCCTGAATCGGTGAGCATCGGGCCATCCCAGCGCATGAACTGATGTATGCCACCCAATTGCCGTACTAGTTCGTCACCGGGGCGCAGGTGCAGATGGTAGGTATTTGCCAGCACCAGCGAAGCGCCCATCTCGCGCAGATCACGCGGGAGGACGGCTTTGACGGTGGCCTGCGTCCCTACCGGCGCAAAGACCGGGGTCGGGATGTCGCCATGTGGCGTATGGAGGATGCCTGCGCGGGCACGCCCTTGCGTCTTGAGGATTTCAAATTCAAAGCTCATGAACCTGCTCTAACCGTGTTTGGAACCATGACCCGTGCTATTATAACATAGTGTCATCCTCTGCCATTCAAGAGAGCGTAGCATGATTAGCCTCTACGATATTCTCGAAGCCTCCAACGGACAGCTTTTCGGCGAACCTGCTGCCCACATCTTCACTGATTTTTGCTTCGATGCGCGGCAGGCGGGCGAAGCGCAAATGTTTGTGGCGCTCAAAACCGATCAGGGCGATACACATCAGTTCATGCGGGAGGCGGTGGAGAAGGGGTGTCTGGGCATCCTGTGTACACACCCGCCGGAGTTTGATACAAAGGGCGTGTCGGTGGTCATCGTGCGCGACACTGAAGCGGCACTGGTGGGCTGGACGCGCTACATGCTCAAGAAGTTGGGGACGCAGGTGGTCTGTGTGACGGGGACAGCGGGCAAATCGCTGACGGTGCAGGCCATCACGCAGGTGCTGTCCGTGCGGTTTCATGTGCATAGCAGCCGGGGAGAAGCGGCGTTGCGGCTGGAACTGCCCCGGACGCTGGCTGGCCTCACGCCCGAAGATGAGTTCGTGGTGCTGGAATTGGATGTCACCCGTCCGGGCGAGATGGCGGAACTGTCGCAAACGCTGCATCCCGATGTATGCGTGATTACCAATGTAGGTTATTCGCATACCGATGCCTTCGGGGCGCTGGACGAGATTGCTGGCGAGTATCGCTTGCTGCTCGACCGGCTATCGGCAGAAAGTCTGGCGGTGCTGAATGCGGACGACGACTATACGCGCCTGCTAAATAGCTCGGTGCATTCCCGCGTGCTGACGGCGGGCATTGACAGCTTTGGCGCGGATTTGATCGCCTATAACGTGTTGCCGGGGGTGAGCAAGACTGGATTTGATCTGCGGCATGGCAGCGAACGCTATGTCGGGCGCTGGATTCCTTGGCTGGGCAAACATCAGATGTACGCGGCGCTGGCGGCAGTGGCGGTAGGGCTGCACTACAATGTGCCGCTGGATGATGCGCTGCATGCTTTGAGCGAGGTGTCGTATCTGCCGGGGCGCATGAGTCCACTGAACGGTCAGAACAACAGTCTGCTGGTGGAAGATTCGGCCAATGCCACGATGGGATCGGCGCTGGCGGCGCTGAACTGGATGCAATCGGTGAATGCCGAGCGCCCGCCGGATGACCGCTACCGTCTGATTTTTGTGCTGGGCGATCTCGATCAACTGGGGACGTTTAGCCAATTCGTCCACCGCACCATCGGGCAACGGGCGGCAGAAGTGGCGGATGTGTTCATCACCGAAGGGACGGAGGCTGCCGTCGCTGCCCGTGCTGCGCTGGATAAGGGCATGAACCGCAAGCAGGTGTGTACCACTTACAGCGTGCAGGATACCGTCACCATGCTGCGTGATCGCTACGGCCTATCCGCGAATGATGTGGTGGTGGTGACGGGCGGCGCGGCGACCCGTATGGAACTGGTGACACAGGCGCTCCTGCGTGACGATCAAGAGCGCAACCTGCTGCCCCGGCAGGATGTGATGATGGATATGACTCTGCTGGCACAACCCACGCAGCTCAGCCGCGTGGAGATTGATCTGGCGGCGCTGGCGGGGAATGTGCGCGGCATCAAGAGTCTGGTGGGCGATCAGGTGGCGCTGATGGCGGTGGTCAAGGCCGATGCCTATGGTCACGGGGCGGTGTCGGTGGGGCGTACTGCGCTGCTGAACGGGGCGGAATATCTGGGTGTGAGTTCGGTGGGCGAGGCGCTGGAACTGCGCGAGGCGGGTATTGATGCGCCGATTCTGGTGCTGAATTACACGCCGGTCAGCGCCGTGCGGCAGGCTGTCCGCCAGAATTTGACGCTCACGCTGTACGATCTCGATCTGGCGAGGGCGTATGACCGGGCGGCGCGGGAACTGGGTGCGAAGCTGCCTGTGCATGTGAAGGTGGATACCGGCATGGGGCGCTTGGGCGTGATGCCCAAAGAGGCCATGCTGCTGTTCCGCCATCTGTACACGCTCAACCATCTGGAGGTGGAGGGCATTTTCACGCACTTCGCCAGCGCCGATGATGACCCGGATTTCACCGCCTACCAAGCCAAGTCGTTTCGCGACATCATCAAACCGCTGCGGGCATCCGGTTTCAACTTCGCCTATATCCACGCGGCGAACTCGGCAGCGACGCTGGCCTCCAAAGATTATCATTTCAACATGGTGCGGGTGGGGTTGGCGCTGTACGGGCTGTCACCGTCGCAATCCGTGCCTGTCCCGGAAACGTTCAAGCCTGTGCTGACGTGGAAAACATCCGTCGCGCAGGTCAAGACGCTCCCCGGCGGGCATTCGGTGGGTTACGGGCGCACCTACCGCGTGACTGAGGAAGAACGCATTGCCATTCTGCCCGTTGGCTATGCCGATGGCTTCCGCCGTGCGCCGCGCAATTGGGGCGAAGTGCTGATACATGGTCAGCGTGCGCCCGTCGTCGGGCGCGTGGGTATGGAAAAATCCGCGATCAATATCTCCCATATTCCTGATGTGAGCGTGGGAGATGAAGTGGTGCTGCTGGGACGGCAGGGCGACGAGGTAATTACGGCGGATGAGGTGGCGGCACGTATCGGCACGATCAATTACGAGGTCGTGACAGGCATCCTGCCGCGCATCCGGCGTTAGTACATCTTAGCACCCTCACCCTTTATCCCTCTCCCTCAGGGCGAGGGAATTAAGAAATACGAAATCCTGTTGCTCCCCTTTTCCCACATGGTGAAGGGAGTTAGACCGTCTTACTTCCCCTCTCCAAAGCTGTACTCAGCACGGAGAGGGGACCTTACAAGGGTAGATTTTTTGCGGGATAACCCTCATCCCCATCCCTTCTCCCTCAGGGCAAAGGGTGTAATACCATCTTACTTCCCCTCTCCAAAGCGGTACTCCGCGTGTTGGAGAGGGTGATTGGTCGGGGGAATTT